>CALRRC020000088.1:0-4862 GCA_943370515.1 Erythrobacter sanguineus
ACAACAATATGTTCCAAAAAATCGGCGTCTGGTTCATTGTGGGCCTCATCCTTTTTACTGTTTTTAAACAGTTCGATAAGCCAAACACGCCAGAACGAGTGACGTACTCCCAATTTATGGATGACGCACGGGATGGCAAAGTGCGCCGTGTTGATGTGCAAGGTCGCACCTTGCAGGTGACCCCGGTCGATGGAAACAAGTACTCCCTGATTTCTCCAGGGGACATCTGGATGGTTGGCGACCTGATGAAGGCCGGTGTGCAAGTCACTGGTAAAGCAGAAGACGAACCTAATTTATTGATGTCGGCTTTGTATTACCTTGGACCCACTTTATTGATTATTGGTTTTTGGTTTTTTATGATGCGGCAGATGCAAGGCGGCGGCAAAGGGGGTGCATTCTCCTTTGGTAAATCAAAAGCCCGCCTCGTGGATGAGAACAGCAATACCGTGACCTTTGGTGACGTGGCTGGCTGCGATGAAGCCAAAGAAGAAGTATTTGAGATCGTTGACTTCCTCAAGGACCCGCAAAAGTTTCAAAAGCTGGGCGGCCATATTCCCCATGGTGTTTTATTAGTAGGCCCTCCCGGTACTGGTAAGACCTTGCTGGCGCGTGCCATCGCGGGTGAAGCCAAAGTGCCGTTCTTCTCGATTTCAGGCTCTGACTTCGTTGAGATGTTTGTGGGTGTTGGTGCATCCCGTGTGCGCGACATGTTTGAGAACGCCAAGAAAAATGCCCCTTGCATCATCTTCATTGATGAGATCGATGCGGTCGGCCGCCATCGTGGCGCCGGTATGGGCGGCGGTAATGATGAGCGTGAACAAACCTTAAACCAAATGCTGGTTGAGATGGATGGCTTCGAAAGCAACAGTGGCGTTATTGTTGTTGCCGCAACCAACCGTTCCGATGTCTTGGATCGCGCTTTACTGCGCCCAGGCCGTTTTGATCGTCAAGTGCACGTTGGCTTACCAGACATTCGTGGTCGCGAGCAGATTCTGCAAGTGCATATGCGCAAGGTGCCCATTAGTCCCGACGTTAATGCAGCCGTATTAGCGCGCGGTACTCCAGGCTTCTCTGGCGCTGATTTAGCTAACTTAGTCAATGAGTCTGCACTCTTTGCTGCGCGCCGCAATAAGCGTTCAGTCGACATGCAAGACTTTGAAGATGCGAAAGACAAAATCTACATGGGTCCGGAGCGTAAGTCTGCCGTGATGCGTGAAGAAGAGCGTCGCAATACGGCTTACCACGAGGCTGGTCATGCTGTTGTCGCGAAGGTGTTACCCAAAGCTGATCCTGTTCATAAAGTAACGATCATGCCGCGTGGCATGGCTCTCGGTGTGACCTGGCAGCTGCCTGAGTTTGATCGGGTGAATTTGTATAAAGACCGCATGTTGGAAGAGCTGGCTATTTTGTTTGGTGGCCGCGCAGCCGAAGAAGTGTTTCTGAATTCCATGAGTACGGGCGCATCGAACGACTTTGAACGTGCAACCAAGATGGCGCGCGATATGGTGACGCGCTACGGTATGAGCGATAGCTTAGGTACCATGGTGTATGTGGACACCGAGCAGCAGGGCATGTTTGGCCCGAATAGCTCGAAGTCGGTTTCGGAGTTAACCCAGCAAAAAGTTGATGCGGAAATTCGGAGTTTGATTGATAGCCAATATGCGCTGGCTAGATCGATTCTCGAAAACCACAAAGATAAGGTCGAGGCGATGGTCACTGCGCTCATGGATTGGGAAACCATCGATGCTGAGCAAATCAACGACATCATGGATGGCCGTCCCCCACGTGCGCCTAAACCAGTAGCCGCAACGGCCTTTGGTAACTCAGCGGGTGGTCCAGCCGGCCCAACCGCGGGTAGTGCACCCGCAGCTGCCTAAGTAGCGCTTCGATTAGCGCAATGCAATTGCTTAAACAGCCCGCAACATGGCGTTGCGGGCGTTTTCTTTTTGAGCTAGGGCAAAGGCGAGCTAATCGCGAGCGGCCCTTAGTGATGGGCATATTGAATGCCACTCCGGATTCGTTTTCGGATGGCGGCCGCTTTTATGCAAAAGACGATGCTGTACGGCAAGCAGAGACAATGATTGCTGCTGGGGTTGATCTGATTGATATTGGCGGAGAATCAACCAAGCCCGGCGCCATTCCAGTTTCACTGCAAGAAGAGTTGGATCGGGTGCTACCAATCATTGAGACACTCAAAGACTGCGGCGTTGCCTTATCGATTGATACCTACAAAGCAGAAACCATGCGGCAGGCTTTGCTGGCTGGTGTGGATTGCGTGAATGACATTTGGGCATTGCGCCAAGCGGGTGCAGAGCAAGTAATACTGGATACTGCACTAGCGCGCAATTGCGGCATTGTATTAATGCACATGCAATGTGACCCCATCACCATGCAACTCAATCCAAACTATGTGAATGTAGTCAGCGAGGTTAATGCCTTTTTAATGGAGCGCACTACAAGCTTAATTGAGCAAGGTGTTGCTGCAGAGCGGATTGCGATTGACCCCGGGTTTGGTTTTGGTAAGAGCCTAGAGCACAACCTCGCGATGCTGCAGAACTTTAGCCATTTCACCCACCAAGGCCATCCGGTTTTAGCAGGCATTTCTCGAAAGTCGATGCTGGGCAAAATTACCGGACGAGAGGTCCGTGATCGACTGATACCGAGTGTGGCTGCGGCCGTTTTGGCGGCAGAGCGGGGCGCAAGCATCGTACGCGTACATGACGTTCCTGAGACCATTGATGCCCTAACGCTATGGGCGGCAGCCCAAACAGCATGATGATGGGCAAAAGCACGCTTCCCTTTGCCTGCAAGTTTTATAATGAGTTCCTATGACAGCAAATAAGAAAAAGTATTTCGGCACTGATGGCATTCGTGGTGAGGTGGGCAAAGCCCCGATCATTCCGGATTTCATCATGCGCTTGGGATACGCTGCCGGCACCGTTTTAAAGCAAGCTGCGCCTGCAGGTGAGCGCTGTACTGTTTTAATTGGTAAAGACACGCGCGTATCGGGCTACTTATTAGAGGCTGCGCTAGAGGCTGGTTTTTCTGCTGCAGGAGTTGATGTGATGCTCTGCGGTCCGATGCCAACACCCGGCGTTGCCTACCTTACTAAAGCATTACGACTCTCTGCGGGTGTAGTGATCTCCGCATCCCACAATCCATACCAAGACAACGGCATTAAGTTTTTCTCACCCGAGGGTGATAAGTTATCCGACGCATCGGAGTTGGCGATTGAGGCTGCACTCGATCAACCCTTGGGTTGTGTCAGCTCTAAATACTTAGGTAAGGCCTTCCGCTTAGACGATGCGACTGGACGTTATATTGAATTTTGCAAATCCACTTTTCCTGCGGCACTGAATTTGCGTGGCTTGAAAATTGTTGTGGATTGCGCCAACGGTGCTGCCTATCAATCAGCCCCTAATGTATTTCATGAGCTGGGCGCTGAAGTGATCTCCATTGGTGTGGAGCCCAACGGCCGCAACATTAACGATGGCTGTGGCGCAACCGCCCCAGCGGCACTCGTTGCCAAGGTCAAAGAGCATCAGGCTGATTTGGGTATTGCCCTAGATGGCGATGCTGATCGATTGCAGATGGTGGATGCTACCGGCCGCTTGTTTAATGGCGATGAACTCTTGTACGTGCTGGCGAAAGACCGCGTAGATCGCGGATTGAAATTGGGTGGGGTGGTAGGCACCTTAATGACGAATGCTGCAATAGAGCACGCTATTAAAGCTCTGGGCTTGCAATTTGAGCGCGCGAATGTGGGCGATCGATACGTTTTAGAGCAGCTTAAAAAGCACCAATGGACCTTGGGCGGTGAGGGCTCTGGCCACTTGCTATGCCTTGATCAACACTCCACTGGCGATGGTACGGTTGCTGCCTTGCAAGTATTGGCAGCGATGCGCAAACAAGGTAAATCCTTGGTCGAGCTACTCAATGGCGTGAATGTCTTTCCTCAGGTCTTACTGAACGTCAAAGTGGCCCCAGGCTACGATTGGCAGGCCGATGCCAAGGTAGTGGGCGCCGTTAATTCCATTACGGCCCAGCTTGGCAATGGCGGCAGGGTATTGATTCGGGCTTCGGGCACAGAGCCCGTACTGCGCGTGATGGTCGAGGCGAAAGACCAACAGCAGGCGACGGAGTGCGCTAAAACCATAGCTGCAACCATACCCACATAAGAAATATTTGATTTAAAGCACTGTTTTATATGGGTTTTTTACCATAAATCCAGGTGTCATAAAGCCGTCACATTGCCCCTCTATTGTTCAGTCATCGCGCTGTGCGGTAACTCTATTAAAGGACAATGAAATGAAATTGACACTGAAAAAGGCGCTTACCGTAGCTGCCCTTTCGATTTCGACTGCGGGTTTTGCCCCGGTTGCAATGGCTGCCGATATCACCGGTGCCGGCGCGACATTCCCATTCCCAATCTACGCTAAGTGGGCTGAAGCCTACAAAGCCCGTACGGGTACTGGCATGAACTATCAGTCAATCGGCTCTTCTGGTGGTATTAAGCAAATTAAAGCCAAGACCGTGGATTTTGGTGCGACTGATAACCCAGTCAAGTTTGAAGACCTCGAAAAAGACGGTATGGTTCAGTTTCCAGCCATTATTGGCGGCGTAGTACCGATTGTTAACGTTCAAGGCCTCAAGCCAAATCAACTTAAATTAGACGGTGTCGTCTTGGCTGATATTTTCCAGGGCACTATTACTAATTGGAACGACAAGCGCATTGCGCTGCTCAACCCAGGCCTGAACATTCCAGCAGGCGAGATTACCGTAGTCCACCGTGCTGACGGCTCTGGTACTACCGCTATTTTCACCGACTACCTAGCAAAAGTAAGTGGCGAGTGGAAGAGTGC
>CALRRC020000089.1:0-4835 GCA_943370515.1 Erythrobacter sanguineus
TAGCCGATCCAAAGCGGAGAACGATAAGCGAGGGTTTGGTTCCATTAAGTCGATGTACAGCAATGAAGGGGAGTGGTTAGGACACTCTAATTCCCCATGCCATCCTGATCCAAGTACGTTTCGCATTCAAGTAGGTGGTCCAAGTTGTCTGCAGTCCTATTCCCTATCTGTATTCAATATTTCTGCAATGAGTTTTGGATCGCTTTCACCCAATGCCATTAGAGCGCTCAATCAAGGTGCAAAGCTCGGTGGTTTTGCGCATGACACTGGCGAAGGATCAATCTCCGCCTACCATCGCGAGTTTGGTGGCGACATCATTTGGGAAATCGGCTCTGGTTATTTTGGTTGTCGTAACGATCAAGGGAGATTTTCGGAGGAAAAGTTTTCTGCTCAGGTGTCTGATCCTCAAATCAAGATGGTGGAAATTAAGCTATCGCAGGGGGCAAAGCCAGGTCATGGGGGAGTTTTGCCAGGCGCTAAAGTGACTGCTGAGATTGCGGCCACCAGAGGAGTGCCGATTGGAGAGGATTGCGTCTCCCCAGCCCATCATGCCGAGTTCTCATCGCCTTTAGAGCTAATGTCATTTATAGCGCGGCTACGTAAACTTAGCGGCGGTAAGCCGATTGGCTTTAAGTTATGCGTTGGTCAGCCTTGGGAATTCTTTGGGATTGCAAAAGCCATATTAGAAACCGGTATCTGTCCGGATTTTATTGTGGTCGATGGAAGTGAAGGTGGTACTGGTGCTGCTCCGGTTGAGTTTACTGACCATGTGGGTATGCCGCTACGTGAAGGCTTAAGGTTGGTGCACAACACCTTGGCTGGAATCAATAAGCGCAGTGAAATTGCGATTGGCGCCTCTGGAAAAATTATTTCTGGCTATGACATTATTCGTGCGATTGCATTAGGCGCTGATTGGTGTAACTCGGCAAGGGGATTCATGTTTGCCCTAGGCTGTATTCAGTCACGTACTTGCCATACCGACCAGTGCCCTACAGGAGTTGCGACCCAGGACATGAGCCGCCAACGAGCCTTAGTTGTTCCTACAAAAGCTGAACGGGTATATTCATTCCATAAAAATACGATGTCATCTTTAGCAGATCTGATTGGTGCTGCTGGAATAATGCACCCCAATCAAATTACAGCGGATTATCTGATGTGTAGGGATGGATCTGGCAAAGCAACACCATTATCGACCCAGTTGCCCACTGTAAATCCGGGAGCGTTACTACAAACACTCGATACTTCAATGAAAAATGCATTGCCTCAAGAGTATGGCTTGTATTGGAATCGTGCCCAGACAAATAAATTTGGCTTAGCCACAGCTTAAATATTATTGAAGTTATAGTTCCAGCAGGCCCACAAGAAAAGCAAACCCCCATCAGTCGAGAAGGGTATTCCGTCTAGATTAAGGTACATAAGGGGGGCTGATGGCCTGCTTTCGGCCAATAATAGCCTTTTTGAGTTAGATATTTATCCCCTTAAAATATCAAAACATTCGTAATTTATTGGGAGTATCCATGGCGTCCATCACACCGACAGTCGCAGAATATGTTGTTAATCGTTTGGCGGATTTGGGTATCGATCGCGTTTTCGGCGTACCAGGTGACTATTCATTTCCCTTTGATGATGCAATTGAGTCCTGTGATCGACTTCAATGGATTGTTTGCGCTAATGAATTAAATGCTGCTTATGCCGCCGATGGCTACGCCCGAATTAACGGTGTATCAATTTTGTCGACAACCTATGGAGTGGGCGAGCTTAGCGCCCTTAATGGAGTCATGGGGGCTAAAGCACAGCGACTGCCGATCTTTCATATTGTTGGGGCGCCTAGTATGCAAATTCAGCGCCAGGGACTAATTACCCATCACACCTTGGGCGATGGTGTCTTTAATAACTTCAAGGCGGCATCAGAATCAGCCTGTTGTGTATTCGCTACTTTAACGCCCGATAACGTGATCGATGAGATGGAGCGCGTGATTCGCGAGGCTTTGCGACTAAGCGCGCCAGCCTATATATCAGTGCCTATGGACTTAGGCAGAATGCCGGTCATTGGCAATCCTGTCAAAGGCGTCCCTCTAGGTCAGATTAAAAGGGCTCAAAGTGACCCAGCCTCATTAGAGGCGGCGCTTTATTTTGTCATTGACAAAATAAAGGCAAGTAAAAACACGGTGGCCTTACCAACCCAGCTTATTGCAAATTATGGTTTATCAGGCGCTCTGCTTAATTTCTTAGATAAGTCCAACATCCCTTATGCAACGACGCCGATGGATAAGGGAGTTATTTCGGAGTCTCATCCTGGTTACTTAGGTATCTATAGTGGCATGGGCTCAAGTCCAGTTGATTTAAAAGGGATTGTTGAGGGTGCGGATCTCGTATTGGATATTGGTGGGGTCGTTTTTGAAGATTTCAATACGACATTTTGGACTGACACTATTGCTGTATCAAAGATGATTACCTTAGGCGATCAATTTGTTCGAATGGGTAATACTATATTTACTGGTGTTATGTTGGGTGACATGCTTGAGGGCTTAATCAAGAGCGTTGGCTCTAGCTCTGCGCCTAGCAAACGTTCGCAGTCGCTTATGCCTTTAGTGGGAGTCCCCACAGATCCAACATCGTCGGATAATTTTTATCCGCGCTTGCAAAAGATATTGAAGTCAGGCGATGTATTGGTTGTGGAGACGGGTACATGCGTGATGCACGCCACCCCAATGCTATTGCCTAACGGAGTTGGTTTCCAAACGCAAACTTTATGGGGATCGATTGGTTGGGCAACGCCCGCTGCAGAAGGAATTTGCATGGCTAATAAAAAGGGTAGAACCATCTTAGTCACGGGCGACGGATCACATCAGTTAACGGCCAATGAAATCGGGGTAATGGGCCGCTACGGCATTAAGCCTATTATTTTTGTACTGAATAACGCTATTTTTGGCGTTGAAAATGTGCTCAGTGAGGTAGGGCCCTCATACGACGAGCTGGCTAAATGGAATTACTCCCAAATTCCAAGCGCAATGGGCTGCGAGAGTTGGTTTAGCGCCAGAGTTGCTACGGTAGCTGAGTTAGATGCGGCGATTTCGAAGGCAAATGCATTGAATGGAGCCTCTTATATCGAAGTCATGATTTCAGCATCGGAAAGTCAGCCAATACCGCTAGAAGTCCAAAATCAGATCTATAAAACCAATATTCCAGGAAAGGCATAAGCATGTCCAAATCGTCACGCCGCACCTTCTTGAAAACGTCTGCTGTTGGTGTAGCAGGCATTGCAAGTACACACGCTTTTGCTCAAAACCAAAGCCTCTCTAAAAAAGCAATTACTGAAGTGAAGCAATTGGAAGCAAAAGAGATTGCAGCAACGACCGCTAATTGGAATGATGGTTTGGCTCATCCCATTCCCTACAAAAACCCGCCAGGCAAAGGCAAGGACAGGGCTATTGTTTTGGGCGGCGGCTCTGAATACATGAGTTCATTCTTAGTAGGTTACTTTCATGCAATGTTAAGTAATGGCATCAATCTACGTTTGGCTGACATTGTGGTGGGAACTTCTGCGGGTGCAGTTTTAGGTAGCGCCCTATTGGGCAGTCGCCTAGACCTCTTTTCTGCTGAATTTAATCTGCTAGCAAGCTACCCCAAAATCATGGCCAAGTTTGTGCCAACCAAAAAGTTCCTGCCTAGTCAGGAGCGCGTAATGAAGATGGGTATCGATGCGAAAGATGGAAGTCCTGCTACCATTCAGGGCATTGGCCATGCGGCTATGGCGGCAAAATCCATCTCCCCTGAGAAATTCCAAACCAATATGAAGGTTTTTCTGGGCGATATGAAAGCGATTCCCTCAAAAATGTATATCACCACAATTGATTGTTATACCGCCGAGCGCTTAGTCATTGCTCCTGACTCTGGGGTATCGGTGATTGCTGCATGTGCTGCTAGCGCCTCTGCTCCAGGTGTAACAGGACCCACTTGGGTTAAAGATCGTGTCTGTATGGATGGCAGTATTGGCTCGACCGAAACCCATTGCGATATCGTGGCCGGCTCAAAGAGGGCTTTAGTCATTGCTTTAGCGGATACCATTGAGCAAGAAAAACAAGGGCTTCGTTTAAATCATTTACCCAATACGATTTTGCAAGAGGTAAAAGATTTGGAGGCTGGCGGTACAAAAACCAAACTAGTGGTTGTTGGCATGTTGCCAGGAAGAAAAACACTGAGTGTGGTGGACCCTGAAATTATGGAGCCTGCCATTAAGTTCGGGTATGAGCGAGGGATGCAAGATCTTCCTGAGATGAAGCGTTTTTGGATGTCTGCTTAGGGTCGTTCGCTATTGTTTGCCAAATAAGCATTACTTAAACTAATACAATTGCTCACCTGGGGTGGGGCGAAAATCATAGATATCATTTTTTGAGAATAGTACGACCATGGAGCCTTTAGCAAATATCAAAGTAATCGAAATGGGCCAGCTCATTGCCGGTCCTTTTGCGGCAAAAACATTGGGTGATTTTGGCGCGGATGTCATTAAGATCGAGGCGCCCATCGTTGGAGATGCCCTGCGCAAATGGCGCTTGCTAAAAGATGGTACATCGGTTTGGTGGCAGGTGCAGTCGCGTAATAAGCGTTCACTCTCCTTAGACTTGAAACTCTTTGAAGCACAAGAGATTGTCAGGGCCTTAATAAAAGAGGCGGATATTCTGATTGAAAATTTTCGTCCAGGTACCTTGGAGTCTTGGGGTCTTGATCCTCAGGATTTGCTGCAGATCAATCCCAAATTAATCGTGCTGCGCATTAGCGGTTATGGGCAGACAGGCCCTTACCGCGATAAGCCTGGATTTGGCGTAGTAGCTGAA
>CALRRC020000090.1:0-4788 GCA_943370515.1 Erythrobacter sanguineus
CGCCTCGAAAGCAAGGCGTTCGGGGGTTTGGCTAAGCCCTAACGCAGAAACAGCCTGAATCGGTCTTAAAACGGGGGAATTCATGGTGGCTTTTCGTTAAAGTACTGTATAAAAACACAGTATAAACACCCCATCCTAAAAATGCCAAATTTACTAAAGGAATTGGCTTTTTACTGCCTATGACCCTAAATTCAGCCCCTTACGACTGGTAAGATCAATTACACCCTTTTCCAGAAAGCACTTCGTCATGCCAAACCTCCTCCCCTTTTTTGCGCAAGGGGGTCTCACTGCCCTCTCCCTCTGGGTTGCGAGTTTTATTTTTGATGGCATTCAGTTTGATGGCGCAGCCGCGCTTATTGTTGCTGCCCTGGTATTGGGTTTTGCCAACGCGATTGTGAAACCCATCCTCATTTTGCTCACGCTACCACTCACGGCATTAACGATGGGGCTCTTCTTGCTCGTCATTAATGCATTGGTCTTGATGCTGGTCTCAGCCGTAGTGAGTGGTTTTACGATCTCCGGCTTTTGGACTGCTTTCTTCGCGGGCATCTTTATTTCTGTATTTAGTCTTTTTATTGGCGCTAGCGTTTTTAAGACCGAAGTGCGTTACGAGCGTCATTAAATACGATCCCAACTGTGCATGGCTTCACGGCAGGGATGGGGTTTATGCATTACCCCTTCCGCATTCTGGGCGACGATCGATGCACCGCCCGTTAAAAATCCAAGGCCCAGTGCCAACGCTTGATTCACTGCTGCCTCTTTATTAATGCCAACCTGTGGCTTGACCAAGCTGCCCTGTAAGCGTACTAGGCTAGCCAAATCAAGGCCCGCAGTGAGGCCTGATTTTTCCTTGGGGTAAAAGGCCAAATTAATCTGTTCGCTGTTTAAATTAACGGATCCAGTCAACACAATATTTAAACGGTCGGTTTCAATACCGATGGAATCCCGAACTGTCACTAGTCCATTCTTGACTGGCAAATAGGCTACTGCGCACTCGAGTGTTGTTTCATTGGTTTTTTTGCGCATCGGATTAATCGCATCAAATAAGCTAATAAATACATCGCCACCTTGGTTCATAAAGCTCGATGCAAGGTGTGCACTACCAATCGTAATCTGGCTTTGGCCATTTAAGCTCGAAGCAATTTGGTGTAGGCTTTTACCGCCACCGGTGAGATTAAATGCAGTACGCATGTCACCGCCACTCACCTTTCCTTTGGAATTGGTTGAGGCCAGCAATTGCTCTAAGGTAAAGCCACTAGCCTGACCTTTGAAGGCCCAGTTGGGTGAACCCTGCAGATTATCAACGCGCGCGGAGCCATCAAACTGACCATTCCCCAACTGAAATGCCGCCTTAGGAATATCGATCTGCTGAGGACTTAGGCGCGCCAATATAGCCACTTTTTTGAGCACCACTTTGCTGGGGAGTACGAGCTTTCCAATATCAACATCAAGTGCGCCATTGGCATTGGGCAGGTAATTGAGCGGTAATGGCGCATCACTAAAGAAACGCTCAGCAGCACGTGCAGCAGTTGGGGTCTGGCTGGATGCTACAGATGTTGGTTTTGTAGATGCTGATGTTATAGGCGATGCCGGGGAGCTGAATGCCGGTATAGCCGACAAATCGAGCTCATCTGCTTTAAACGAAACATCAAACTGAGTAGGCTTGGCTGGATTGAGCGCTGCCTTTCCCTTGAGTTGGGATGGCTTGCCGCCCAGCGCCACTTCAAAATCGAAATTGACGTCGATTGCCTCCGTCCCCATGCTGCGCAAGACCTCTCGAATCGACGTCATCTTGCCTTTGATCGAAAGCGTAAATGCGTTCTGCTTTAGGTCAGCATTGATCGCCGTCTCAGCGCCATTCTTTTGCAGTGATAAACGCGAAATTCCATAGCTACTAGCGGCAGCGCCACTGGGCTGGTAATGAATCTGGCCATTGGTTAAATGGAGATTCTCAATCAACACGACATTACGGTCTGTAGCATCAGTATCACTGGTCGCTTTTTTAGTATTGGCTTGTGCCGCACCAGTCGAGGATGAAGTTGTTGTACTGCTGGGCGGAGCAATGTCGCCCATCAGCCAATTGCCATCCCCCTTTGCATTGGTTTCTAAATTCAGCGTTAATCCGGATAATTGAATGCTATTCACTTCAATACGGCGACTCAGTAAGGGCAAAAGGCTAATTTCTAAGGCTACTTTTTCTAGGCTTGCCATTTGTGGGTTCTTAGCCCAGGCCGCATTGCTGAAGCTCACTTGCTCTGCCGATACTGCAATCCTTGGGAAAAGGCTCAGGCTGACTGGTCCGGCAATCATCAACTCGCGCCCCGTTGCTTCACGCACCTCTAGTACAAGTATCTGCGTTAACTTAGCGGGACTAATCAGGGTACTCAGATAAGCAATCCCAATCAACAAGGCGGCTATAAACGCGCCAAGCGCAATTAGCACTCTTTTTAGTGATCGGCTCATCTTGCTTTGCGTATCTTATTGTCCATATATCAATATAGCGCAATCGGCTTAGCAAGGGTGGCATTGAAAGGTATACAGTATTGGTATGAAGACAACCAACACAATCACGCACCTCCTAAGTCGATCGCTGATCGCTGCACTTTGCATCAGTTTTAGTGCATGGACCCCATTGGCATCGGCTCAAGCCCAATCCAGCGATACCTCGCCTGCACCACTCGAATCGATTGCCTCACTGGATGTACCTCGATACATGGGTACGTGGTATGAGGTAGCCAAGTATGCCAACTGGTTTCAGAAGCGCTGCATTGCCAACACCAGTGCAACGTATGCCATCCAACCTAATGGCATGCTGCAGGTACTCAATCGCTGCCAAAAAGAAGATGGCTCAATAACTGACGCACTCGGTGAGGCTAAACAAGTGGGAGATACAAACTCACCCAAATTAAAAGTTCGCTTTGCACCAGCCTGGCTTTCCTTTCTGCCTTTTGTGTGGGGTAACTATTGGGTGATTGATTTAGATCCGCAATACCAGCTCGCCGCTGTCAGCGAGCCAACCCGCAAATACCTATGGATTTTGTCACGCAGCAAAACCGTTGAGCCCAAAGCCTACGAAGCGCTATTGCAACGTTTAAAGGAAAAAGGGTTTAATCTCAATGCAATTGAGATCTCTAAACAAACCACAGAAAAACCGATTACGCAATAAGCCATGAGTACGATCACCCGCATTTGTTTTGCCCGCCATGGCGAAACCGACTGGAATGCCGAGCGCCGTATGCAAGGCCATATTGATATCCCACTCAATAGCCATGGGCAAGCGCAAGCCCAACTCTTGGCGCAATCGCTTCAGCGTGCAGGCCATGCCTTTGATCATCTGTACTCCAGTGATTTAGAGCGTGCTGCCGATACCGCGAAACAAGTATCGAACGCATTGGGGCTTGGCATCACTATCAATCCCATCTTTCGCGAACGGCATGTTGGTGTTTTGCAGGGACTGCGCCTTGATGATGCGCCGCATGCCGTGCCTGAAGTATGGCAAGCCCACCTAGCGCGGGATATTCAGCATGACTTAGGCGGCGGTGAAAGCATTCAACAATTTCATGAGCGGGCACAGCAGGCATTAGCAATGCTGGTGGCCGCACATGCCGGTCAAACTATTTTGGTGGTGAGTCACGGCGGAACCCTCGACATGATGTACCGCATTGCTACCAAACAAGCGCTGGATCAGGCGCGGGTAGCGATCGTCCCCAATACATCTTTAAATTGGATTGCACATGACGGGGAATTATGGTCAGTCGAGCGCTGGGCTGATACCGATCACCTCAATACGCTCGCCTTGGATAATGTGGATCTTTAACTGCGGTCCGCAGTAGATGCTCCTACTTCGCTAGCTTCGTAATCTTATTACCCTGAATACCAATACCTGCCATGGCACCTTTTTGGGCGGTGATGAAGGCATAAATATCGTCTTGGGCAGTGATTGAGGTTGTCGAACTAGCTACGCCTTGGTCAACTAACACAACACTTGGCCCCACGCCAATCTCAAATCCCTGAGTCGAATCTAAGGCATTTAGTG
This sequence comes from Erythrobacter sanguineus, assembly GCA_943370515.1. Lineage (GTDB taxonomy): Bacteria > Pseudomonadota > Gammaproteobacteria > Burkholderiales > Burkholderiaceae > Polynucleobacter. The sequence goes on from CALRRC020000090.1 coordinate 4,037, forward strand.
CAGATTCTTTCATGAAGAATAAGACGTAAGCAAACTGCTGCGCTCCTGCCTGTAGGCCATATGAGCCGCCCGCAGTGTTGTAATAGGCTGCCGGTCTTCCGCCCCGCAATAAAACACCGTCACCATATTGGCCGCCCACAATCAAACCAGCCTTGGTCACCACTGGAAATACCAAGGTAGCAATCGCTTTCTCATTCAACTTTTTTGCATTGGCATTGCTAGCAACTAATTGATTGAGAACAGTCCGTGCGCTTCGGTCTAGTTCAGCCCTGCTTTCTGCATGAGCAAGACCAAAGGAAAAGGTGAGAGATACTAATAACAGACTGATACTGCGACGAGCTACATTCATGGTCAGCGTCCAAATGGATTAAGTTGAGTACTTAAAAATGATTGGCGGAGAGGGTGGGATTCGAACCCACGGTACCTTTGACAGTACGCCTGATTTCGAGTCAGGTACATTCGACCACTCTGCCACCTCTCCGAACCGAACTGCAATTATAGCGTTGGGATACTTATGCCTTCGGCTTTAGGCTGGTGATGCCGCCCATATAGGGCTGTAAGGCTTTTGGTATGCGGATGCTGCCATCTTCTTCTTGGAAATTCTCGAGCAGGGCAACACCGGTTCTGCCGACTGCCAAGCCCGAACCGTTCAGGGTATGAAGTAACTCTGGTTTGTTGTTACCTACCTTATATCTTGCTTGCATTCTTCTGGCCTGAAAGTCGCCCATATTCGAGCACGAGCTGATTTCACG
>CALRRC020000091.1:0-4780 GCA_943370515.1 Erythrobacter sanguineus
CTGATCGAGTAGTTTGCTGGCAATACGACATTTTGTTCGACTAAGAATTGCGCATCCTCAACCGCGCTACCCAAGTCGCGTCCGCGCACACTGAATTTAATCGCAATGTAGCGCTTGCCGGCTTCACGGTAGATAAAGAAAGGTCCATCGCTGAGTTCAATCTTCGCAACCATCGAAAGGGGAATTCGTCTACCGCCAGGCGCATCTACTAATAATTGCGATATATCCGATACATCATTGCGACTGGCTTCGCTCAGGCGCACGGCAATACCAAAGGTTTTTTCGTCTTCCAGTAAGTTCGTGATTGCAGCGCCGCCAATGGCATTCGCCACCACCGTCTGAATATCGCTGACATTAATGCCATAGCGCGCTGCGCGTTCGCGATCAATCTGAATGTTCAGTGTGGGCTGACCCAATTCCTTAAGGATGCCCTCGTCGGCTACGCCGCGGACGTGCCTTATTTGCTCCAGCACTTCTTTGGCTTTGGCATCGAGTACCTCTAAATCCGCGCCGTAGATTTTGACCGAGTTCTCGCCCTTCACACCGGAGAGGGCCTCATTGACGTTGTCTTGAATGTATTGGGAAAAACTGTAATTAGCGCCGGGAATTTGATTCAGGACGCCTTCCAGTTTATGAATCAATTGCTTCTTACTGCTTCCGTCGGGTAGCTTATCGGGCGACTTCAAATACAGACCAAACTCGATATTAAATACACCAGTGGAGTCCGTGCCATCATCAGGCCGGCCAATTTGCACCGCCACTTTATCGATTTCAGGTTGTTTAATGAAATTCTCGCGCAATTGATTGGCAACCTTAATCGAGTAATCCAGATCAACCGTGTTGGGGAGCGTGACCCGCAACCAAATATTAATTTCTTCCAGGGTCGGTAAAAAAGCCGTACCCAAACGCGTGACGCTAAGCAGAGTTAATCCAAGAATAAAGACCGCGACTGCCACAATGGTTCTGGGGCGATCCATCCAGCGGCGCAATAAAGGTTTGTAGGCCTCAATCAAACGGGTGATAAAACTCGGCGGCTTATGCCCCATGGTCTCGCCAAAGATCAAGGAGATCATCGCGGGCAAAAAGGTCAGGCTCAATATCACCGCGGCGATTAAGGCAAAGCCCATCGTAAACGCCATTGGCTTAAAGATGATGCCCTCTACCCCGCCCATAAAGAATAAAGGAGAGTACGCAACAATAATGATGCCCGTGGAATAAATCATCGCCCGCTGCACTTCGCTGGTTGCCAAGATGATGGATTGATTGAGGCGCTTGCCGCCCTTCTCCAAGTGCCGCATCACGTTCTCCGTCAGAATGACGGCAGCATCCACAATCACACCAAAATCAATGGCGCCTAAGGAGATGAGATTGGCCGGTACGCTCCAAATGTGCATCTGAATGAAGGCCACGCACAGCGCCAATGGAATGACTGCAGCTACTACCGCGGCGGCGCGCAGATTACCCAAAAAGATATAGAGAACGGCAAGAACCAAGGTGATGCCAAAGAACAGGGTGTGCTTGACCGTACCGACGGTAATGTCGAGCAAGACTTGCCGATCATAAAAAGGCCGCACTTCAATGCCGGGCGGCAGAATTTGCTTATTAATGTTGTGGACGGTGTCGCGTACCCGCGCTAATACTTCGGTGGCGTTTTCGCCGCGGCGCAAATAAATAATGCCTTCAACCGAATCCGGGTTCTCATTGAACTGAAACAAACCCAAGCGCGGTGCATTGCCAATTTGCACTGTGGCCACATCACCCACCCGTACCGGCACACCATTGTTCGTCGTAATCACGACTTGCTTGATGTCATCAATGTTCTTGAGCAAACCCACACCGCGCACCACAAACTGCTGCTCGCCACTGGGCAATAAGCCCCCGCCCATATTGCTATTGGAACTGGTAATCGCAGCAATCAACTGCGTAATGGAAATGCCCTTCGATTGCAGGCTCTCTGGCGTCACAATCACTTGGTATTGGCGTACCTTGCCGCCAAAAGAAGAGACATCTGCAACCCCGCGGGTTTGCTTTAGCTCTTTGTAGATCTCGTAGTTTTGCAGCGTTTTGAGTTCAGCTGAAGATGCGTAGTCCGAGTGCACCTCGTAGCGCATGATCTCGCCAGTAGCATCCGAGTCTGGGCTAATGCTGGAGACAACGCCAGTGGGTAAATTGGCGTTGGCTAAATTGGCAATAAAGGTTTGCCGCGCTTTAAAGGGATCGGCAGTGTCATTGAATTTGAGCGTAACAACCGATAAGCCAAAGAGCGAGACCGAACGAAACGCCTGCAGCCCCGGAATACCAGCCAAGGCATTTTCAACCGGAATGGTGACTTGCTGCTCAACCTCGGTCGTACTTTTACCGGGCCACTGCGAGATGGCTTGGATCGTTAAAGGAGCAACACCAGGGTATGGCTGTATCGGCAGTTTACTGAGGCTATTAATGCCGAGGCCCAAGAGCACGATGGAACCGACGATCACCAAGACGCGCTTTTCTAAAACGCCCCGGATGAAGGAGGTAAATTGACTCATCTAGTCTTCCAACTTGGCAAAGCGATCGTTGAGCAATACCGCGCCATCCGTCAATACCATTAAGCCAGGTCCTAGGCCATCCGTAATGGCAAAGCGTTTGCCGTCTAAGTCATAGCCTTTGACGGGAAGGCGGCGAAAGGTGTCGGGTGCTACCTGCACAATCGCATAGCGCATCTCCCGAATGCGCACAATCGCCGATTGCGGCACCACTACAGCAAGCCCTTTACCCACCAAGAGCTTGGCCGACATAAACATATCGGGGCGCAATAGACCATCTGCATCACTGACATCGGCACGAATCAGCAAGGCGCGTGTTTCTGGATCAACGCTGGGGGCGACGTAATTGGTGGTGGCGATAAATTCCCGATCGGGATAGGCTTCCGTTTTTAGAATCAGTTGCTGGCCACTCGATAAAAGACGGATGTCCTTTTCAAATACATTGCCCAAAAACCACAAGGCTTTTGGATCGGCCAAACTAGCCAGCACATCCCCGCTATTTACAAAAGCGCCGGGTTCCGTATTGCGCTTGGTCACAATCCCCTGAATCGGTGAACGAATCAACAAATTCGCCTGCGTTTTTTGATTGCTGCGAAGCTGCGCAATCTCCTGATCGGATACGCCGATATTGCGCAAGCGATTGGACGCCGCTTCTTGGGTCATTTTGGCATCCTGCATCAGGTCGCTCATGGCCTGATTTTTTCCGAGAATACTCACGGTTCTACTCGCTAGCAAATACTCTTGCTGGGCCGAATTAAATTCCGGGCTGTACATTTCTAAAATGGGCGAACCTTGATTAACAGCAGCGCCATCAAAAGCAAAGATCCGCTCTACCCGTCCGGCTACCCGCGCGGAGATCACTTTGGATTTTTCAGCGTTGAACGCTAAGCGCCCTGGCACTTTTATTTCAATGGGCACTTCAATGGTTTTTGCTTCTTTAAAGACATAAATTTCGGGATTGAGGGTAACGCCCGGTAACTTGAGCTCCAAGGCGCCATTGTTTTCCACCTTGAGCGTTTTGTCCGACTTATCGATTTGCACTGCGCGATTGATGTCCGTCAGGCGACCGAGCACAATGCCGAGCGACAAAATCGCAAAGGCAACCGCAGCCATGCGTATGCGCTGGCGCTGCTCGGGTGAGCGATTCCAATAAAGTGCGGCGACATTTTCACGCAGGCGCGTAAACTGCCCACCGAGCTTCTGCTGGAGCTGGCTTAACTGCTCTGCCGTCTTTTTTGTTCCGGAGCGAAATTGATCTTTCAAGCGATATCCTTAAAACGGTTCTTTGCCTGCGGCTGCTAATACAGTCGCTTGAGATTGCAGTAATGCACTTTGGGCCAACGCCAACTGAATTTCCAGTAAACGTAATTGCGTCTGCGCCGTCAGCACATCATTAAATCCTTGGCCATTATTGGCATACTGGTTTAGCCCCACCTTGTACGCTGCATCGGCCTGCGGTACTTGGCGATCGCGTAAAAACTGCACCTGATTTCTGGCTTGTTCGTAATTGGCGTATGCCGTATTCACAGCCAACACCACTTGCTGGCGACTGGCAATGTTGCTGGCTTCGAGCGAGGCTTGATTGCGCCTGGCTTGCTCTACCCCATACTTTTCTTTGGTAAAGAAATACAGCGGAATCACAATATCCAGCTCAAACTGATAAAACAGCGCGCCGTTATTCGCGGCAAACGGACCGCGCGGAGTGTAAGAAGAGCCAATCACCTGAAAATCCGGCAAGTAGGCTTTCTTGGCTAGGCTGACTCCTTTTTTAGCGGCCTCCAATTGAAGAGCAGAGCTCTTGAGTAGCGGATGGCTACTTTCCGCATAGTCTTCGAGCTCGAGCAAACTGGGTACGGTATTCATCGTGAGGCGCGCATCGCCCCGCAACACCAGTTGCTCACGCGAATGGCGCCCGATTAAGGCATTGATTCCCCGCAGTGCCACTTGCAATTGACGATCGAGCGCAAACTGATCAGCTTCAGCCGTACTTTGTGCCACCTGGGCATTTAAAAACTCGACATAGGCTGCCGCATTATTGGCGTAGCGGGCTTTAGCCACATTCTTAATCATTTCTAACCGGGTGACCGACTCCCTTAAAACCGTCAACTGCTTTTGCGATGCCAAGGCGCTGTAATACAAACTGGATAACTGCGCCCCCAATTGCAGGTAGGTCGATTCGCTTTGGGCCAAGAGTGCCTCTGCATTGGTATCAGCTATGTCGGCGGCCAAACTTTTCTTACCCGGAAACTGAAATG
>CALRRC020000092.1:0-4770 GCA_943370515.1 Erythrobacter sanguineus
TTGCTTTAGATCCGGGGCATGGCGGCGAAGATCCTGGAGCCATTGGCGCTCGGGGCAGCTATGAGAAAAACATTGTGCTGTCAATTGCCAAGCGCCTCAACACCAAGATCGAAAATGAGCCTAATATGCGGTCATTCATGACCCGCGATGGCGATTACTTTGTGCCACTGCATACTCGGGTGCGCAAAGCCCGCCAAGTCGGTGCCGATCTCTTTGTCTCGATTCATGCGGATGCATTTATTCAGCCGCATGCCAGGGGCGCCTCTGTTTTTGCCCTATCGCAACAAGGCGCAACCAGCACCACCGCACGCTGGATGGCCAATAAAGAAAATGCATCAGACCTAATTGGTGGCATCAACATCAAGACAACCGATACCCAAGTGGCACACCTGCTTCTCGATATGTCGACCACCGCGCAAATCAAGGATTCTGTGCAAGTTGGTAGCGCGGTATTGCAGCGCATTGGTGGATTTGCAGCCCTTCATAAGCCCAAAGTAGAGCAAGCTGGCTTTGCGGTATTAAGGGCTCCGGATATTCCATCCATCCTGGTGGAAACTGCCTTTATTAGTAACCCAAAAGAAGAGGCAAAGCTCAATGATGAGGGCTACCAAGAGCAGATTGCAGAAGCGATTTTGCTGGGAATCAAGGACTACTTTGCCAAAAACCCCCCAGTGGCAAGGCGCACCACTTCCTAGATACAGCTGCCTACCCGTTTCCAAGGGCAAACCAAAATAATTGCTATAATTTCTGTCTTTACTGGGTCGGTAGCTCAGTCGGTAGAGCAGCGGACTTTTAATCCGTTGGTCGCGAGTTCGAATCTCGCCCGACCCACCAAGCATTACTGAGCCTCGCATCTGCGGGGCTTTTTAATTACCTATATCACCCTGCCAAATAGCTCTTTAAACCCTGTTTTAGGTACGTTTTTTGTCTAGGAAATCCGCCCTAAATCTATTAAAATAGGTGCATGCCGATCAAGTTTGCTACCCAATCTCAGTTACGCCAATTCAACGTTTCAAACGCTGTAGCCTCTGCGCGCATTGAGGGTATTGTCCCAACTAAACAGTTAGAACAAAACCTTACTGATTACGTTGCTGGCAAAAAGAGTATTACGCAAATATTGGAAGAAACTAAACAACGTTATGTCACGCTACGACGCGGATGATACTTACTGCTACCCAGGTACAGACGTACTTCGTAATAAAGCAGAGATAACCGATGCAAATGAACTAGACGCCTACGAAGGTGAGCTATCTACTTTGCGATCAATTGAAATTCTTGAAAATCCTATAGCAGGTCAGTTTGACTTAGTCCATCTTCAGGGGATTCATTTAGCCCTCTTTCAGGATATATATCAGTGGGCAGGAAAAATTCGTACAGTCGACATTAGTCGCGGCAATAGTCGTTTTGCAAATGTGCGCTTTATTGAATCTGCGGCTCATGAGATATTCAGTACGCTGGCTCACGAAAACTGGCTGAAGGGGCTAGATGCAAGTGCCCTATCAAAAAGATTGGCCTACTATTTATCCGAGATAAACGCTCTTCACCCCTTTAGAGAGGGAAATGGTCGTGTACAACGCATATTCATCTCCCAACTTAGTCAATCAGCCGGCTATCAGCTGGATTACTCGGATCTAGAGCAAGAACAAATTTATCAAGCGATGGAATTAGCCTTTAATGGCGATGAATCCATTCTTACAAAACTAATTCTAGAGCGCTTGGATAAACTCGAATCCTAAGCTTAGATTCGAACTTTGCACCAATATGCAATCACACACTCAATCGCACAGTCATTTTTTGGTCCTTCAGACCATTGATTTATATAGGGCGTTGAAGAACCACTACTTCTTTTAATCCGTTGGTCGCGAGTTCGAATCTCGCCCGACCCACCAAGCATTACTGAGCCTCGCATCTGCGGGGCTTTTTTATTGTCTGCACCACCCCTCCGAATAGCTTTTTAAAACGTATTTTAGTGCCATTCTTTAACATCAAAAAGTTGTAAAATCATGGGTATTGTTAGATGGCGATAAAACTCCACCCGAGCAAACAGACCAAGGTTAACTATGACTATTGCAAGCAACGATATACGCAATTCGCCCGATCCTGACATCGCCGGATCCTACTATGCGATGCAGCGCGCCGGTCAAGCAGCAATCGACTTAGCAATCCAAACTAATACCGCAATCGAAACTACAATTGATGGCAAGATTGTTCGAATCCCTGCGGCAGAACTGATTAAGCAGCGCCAACTTACAACCTAAACACGGTTGGTCACGAGTTCGAAAACGCAGAATGCACAACCCACCCCACCCAGGCCTTACGCTAAAGGAAGACATTCTTCCGGCGTTAGAGCTTACCGTAACAGAAGCGTCGGAACAGCTTGGCGTAACTCGCGCCGCCTTTTCCAGGGTGATCAATGGTAAAGCTGGCATTTCTCCAGAAATGGCTTTGCGTATTGAGGCTTGGCTTGGCGAGAAGCATGGCGGTAGTGCGGGCGCTTGGCTTGCCCTACAAGCATCTTATGACTTATGGCAGGTGCGTAAATCTGGACTTCCTAAAGTCAAGCATGCATTGATTCCTGCGTTAGCTTAAGCATTACCAAAAGTAATCGCACACTCAATCGAATATCTTTTTTAGGCCGTAAATTACCTTGATACCCCTGAGAATGTCCGGCGCAATGATTTCAGTAGGGCGCATATTGATTAAGTGCGCCTTGAAATTCGATTCAAAAAAATGAGTCCCAACACAGGGCCTGGTAGCAATAACCAGGTAATGTAGGGGCCCATCAGGGGTAAGACTACGGTACTAATTTGAATTGAGATCATCGTAATCGTAAAGCCTATGGCATTTTGAATGGTCAATGCAGTACCCACTATTTCGGGTGGACATGCTTGTGCTGATAGTGCTGAGAATTGTGGCGAATCAGCGATGACACTCATGCCCCAAATAATCCAAAACAAAATTTGTACCCATAGCGGCAATCCAGAAATCCATGGATAGAGTAAGCAGCAGACACCAGATAGCGCTAAAGCGCTTGAGGCAACTTTCACTCCCCCAATGGATTTGCTAAGTTGCCCTCCTAGAAAGCAGCCAATTGCACCAATCCCAATTACAGCGAATGCTAGTCCCGATAAATTGATGGGATTTTGAACTGAATAGCTGCTCGCGATGAGGAATGGCACCAGTGCCCAGAATGCATAGAGCTCCCACATATGACCGAAATACCCTAAGGCCGATCGACGGTATTCCGCAATCGCAAAGAGTTCACGAAAGCCACTGAGCTTGACCCGTGAAGCACTGCCTAATTTGAGGTGGGGGCCATCGCCGAGCCAGAAAATCATCCCCATGGCAACAAGAGCAAGGAAAGAAGACAGCAAAATAACTTCTTGCCAAGGCCAATCCACACCGAAGTAGCGGGTCGCATGGGGAATCGCCGTTCCGATTGTCAGCATGCCAACCAATTGAGCAATGCGCGAGCTCGCTTTTTGGGGATCCCAGGTCATGATGAGTTTCATGCCAATCGGATAGATGCCGGCCAAACAAATTCCAACCAAGAAGCGTAAGCAAGACCCCGCCCAAAGACTATCCGCCAATAAAGCAAATGCGGCATTAAACAAGGCTCCAAGCAAGGCACATGCTGCAAAAAGATGGCTGGGCTTAAACCGATCTGCAATCCCACTTAGGGCGAAGACCAAGGTGCCCGCCACAAAACCGAGTTGTACGGCATTGGTCAGTATGCCTATACCTGCAAGATTAATATTCCACGAATCAATTAAATTGTCAGCCACCCCATTGATGGAAAACCACAGTGAGGTGCCCATCAGCTCCGCAATCACAATCAATAGCGAGGCTACATTAGGGCTAATGGATCGAGAGGGTGTCGTATTAATCAATTGAGGGCAAAAATTAGGGGAAGCCGCAGCTACCCCATTATGGTACTACCTTGATCCCAATAAAAATATTAAGTAACTCCGGATCTGGCTCGGTGTAATTTCTTCAAACTATCTAACAGACGCTGGTGGCGATCAAGCCCTTCTAATTTCAGGCTGGTGGGTGTTAAGCCATAGAAACGCACACTGCCATCGATCGAGCCTAATACTGTATCCATTTTGTCATTGCCAAACATTCGGCGCAGATTATGGATGTAGTTACTCATTGTTAATTCGTCATCCAGATGGATAGCCAGTGCGGCATCGAGGGCTTGATAAAACAGCTTACGCTCGGCAGTGTTGTCGTTGTATTGCAAGAAGGCGCCAACCAGCTCCTGCGCTTCATCCCATTGCTTCAACGCCAGGTGAATCAATAGCTTTAACTCCAATACCGTCAATTGACCCCAGACGGTGTTTTCATCAAACTCAATGCCAATCAGGGTCGCGATATCGCCGTACTCATCAAGCTCATTGTTTTCTAGGCGATCTAATAAATCCGCTAAGCTCGAATCGTCCAGACTCAATAGATTTAAAACGTCCTCACGAAACAAGAGCGCCTTATTGGTGTTATCCCAAATCAGGTCTTCAATCGGATAGACCTCGGAATAGCCCGGCACCACGATTCTGCATGCGGTAGCGCCGAGCTGGTCATACACCGCTACATAAGACTCTTTATTCATGGCCTTCAGAATGCCAAATAAACTTTCAGCCTCTTCTGCATTGGTCTTAGTGCCTTTGCTAGTGAAATCCCACTCCACAAAGGCATAGTCTGATTTGGCACTAAAGAAACGCCACGACACGATGCCGCTTGAGTCAATAAAATGCTCCACAAAATTATTCGGCT
>CALRRC020000093.1:0-4732 GCA_943370515.1 Erythrobacter sanguineus
GCGCTGCCGGCACGACGGGTATAGGCTCTTTTGTAATATCCAAACCAAGGCTTAAGCAGCGCGCATAGATCATCGGGAAATGTTCTTTGATGAAAGCTTCGCCTAAATGCGTCGCATCGAGGTTGACGTAATCGAGGCCGTGTTTCTTCATTTCAAAATCGATAGCACGGGCTACGATATCTCTTGGCGCCAACTCATTGCGTGCATCGTGCTCCGGCATAAAGCGCGTTCCATCCGGCAGTTTCAGTAAGCCACCCTCACCGCGTAAGGCCTCTGTAATTAGGAAGGTGCGATCGCTGGGGTGATACAAACAGGTTGGATGAAACTGAATGAACTCCATATTACCCACGCGGCAACCCGCGCGCCAAGCCATGGCAATGCCATCGCCGGTAGCCGTATCGGGATTGCTAGTGTAGCGGTAGACCTTACCGACGCCGCCCGTTGCTAATACAACCGACTTCGCGGCAATGGTTTCGACGCGATTGGTATTAATATCCAGCGCATAGACGCCATAGCAGCGATTGGGGCGATTGCGCTTTTCTTTAGCGCCGAGGTGACGATTGGTGATGAGGTCGAGCGCAATCCAATGCTCCAAAATCGTAATATTGGAATTAGCTCGGGCGTGATCCAGTAACACCTCGTGTATTGCCTTCCCTGTAGCGTCAGCAGCATGAGCAATCCGACGCTGGCTATGTCCGCCCTCCCGTGTGAGGTGCAAACCCATTGGACCATCTTTGTCGGTAGTAAAAGGTACCCCTTGATCGACCAGCCACTGAATCGCTGCTGCACTTTCTTCGGCAATGTAACGGGCAGTGGATTCCACCACCAAACCCGCTCCAGCATTAAGGGTATCGCTCACATGCGCATCAATGCTGTCATGTTCTTTATCCACTACCCCAACAATGCCACCCTGCGCCCACGCAGTAGCGGATTCACTTAAGCCGCGCTTGGCCATCAGAAGTACTTTTTGAGTCTTGGCCAGATCCAATGCCACCGTCAGCCCAGCAAGGCCGGCACCAATGATGAGAACGGGCAAGCTCTTATCGCCTAGATTGGGTGATTTAAATTGCATCTATTTATTTTTATCTTTTAATGTCACGGTAAAAATTTTCATGGGCTCCTACAGCCTCTAAATACAGAAGCCTCAGACCATCATCTAGACTATAGCCAAGTAGGTAAAGCTGATTTTTACTTTTGAACTTATAAACCCTTAAGTTTGCTAAATCCCCTTTTTTCTTTTCGCCAAGGGTAGGTTTTTCAGATACCTGGAGCACAGCATTATCTAAATCTTTTGCAGTACTTTCATTCAATTTTTTATACTGCCTTGCAAAACGCCTAGTTTGAATGATTGAATACGCCATTAGCTTTTCCTGGAGCGCGGCACAAACGGGGTCCCTTGCTCTCTGGGCTCAGAGAGTGATGCTAGTGCCTCGGTAATAAATGAAACGGGCAGATCCGGATTATCAATTGCGGCACGGCCTACTTTGGCCCAAAACTCAATCTGACCCGCGATTGTGCGGTGCTCAGATTTTGCTTCTGATTTTGCTAATTCATATAAATTTTCATCAATTCTTACTGGCATTCCCATAGAGCCTCCTATTAGTTCGACTATTTTACTACAATTGTAGTAAAACTGTGATCTGCCAGCAAGTACTTAAAAAAGGCCTCGCTGTTAACGAGGCCTTTGATTGGACTTTCTGTCTTACTGGCAAATGAAGGCTAGCCCATCACGCTGGAATCGCTGCTTTGCCTTTGGGGTCATTGGTGCCATAACCAATTTCCTTAGCTGCCTGACCGCCCTTCGTTAACTTAACAGCGCAATACTTGAACTCCGGAATCTTTCCAACTGGATCAAGCGCTGCGTTGGTAATGAGGTTGGCGGCCGCTTCGTAGTAAGCAAACGGAATAAAGATCACACCGCGTGGCGTGCCATCATCCCGGCGCACATGAATACCCACCTCGCCGCGGCGTGAGGCAACGGTGATCACGTCACCTGCCGTGACGCCCAATTGCGTCATATCAGCACCATTCATCGACACGGTAGCCAATGGCTCGATCGCATCGAGCACGGTAGCGCGGCGCGTCATACTGCCGGTATGCCAATGCTCCAACTGACGACCAGTAATGAGCACAAATGGGTACTCGGTATCGGGGCGCTCGTTTGCAGGAATGATGTCGGCTGGCACTAACTTCACTTTGCCATCCGGCGTAGAGAATGCGTCGTCAAACACAATCGGACGACCTGGATCATCGGCCGACAAGCAAGGATAGGTCACGCTGGATTCTTTTTCGAGGCGCTCCCAAGTAATACCGTTAATGGCTGCATGCATTGCCTGGCGCATTTCATCGTAGACCGCTGCAACACCAGCTTCCGGGCCTTGGTAGTTCCAGTTCAAGCCCATGCGCTTGGCGATTTCTTGAATGATCCACAAATCGGGTTTGGCATCGCCTGGCGGATTGACGGCGCGCTTACCCATCTGCACCATGCGGTCCGTATTACTAACAGTCCCGGTTTTTTCTGGCCACGCGCTCGCAGGCAATACTACGTCTGCCAATAATGCCGTTTCCGTCATGAAAATATCCTGCACCACTAAATGCTCGAGGGATGCTAATGCATGGCGTGCATGGTTCAAATCCGGGTCGCTCATCGCGGGGTTTTCTCCCTCGACGTACATCCCGCGAATCTTATGGGGATCACTATCGGGCGCCGTGATTTTATGCATGATCTCAACCACGGTATAGCCGGGCTTTTTATCCAGCGGGCTACCCCAGAATTTCTCGAACCATGCATGCGCTTCAGCATTGTCGACGCGCTGGTAGTTAGGGAACATCATCGGAATCAATCCAGCATCACTGGCGCCCTGCACGTTGTTTTGACCGCGCAAGGGATGCAAACCAGAGCCTGGCTTACCAATTTGACCGGTAATACTCACGAGTGCAATTAAGCAACGGGCATTGTCCGTGCCGTGAATGTGCTGGCTCACGCCCATGCCCCACAAAATCATCGCTGACTTGGTAGTAGCGAATTCACGGGCAACCTCACGCAAGGTTTCTGCTGGAATACCGCAAATCGGTGCCATCGCTTCTGGGCTATAGCCTTTGATGTTTTCTTTTAATGCTTCAAAGTTGTTCGCACGATCACGAATGAAGTTCTCATCGCACAAACCCTCTTCGATGACGGTATAAATCATGGCATTAAGCATAGCCACATCGGTATCGGGCTTAAACTGCATAGTGCGCCACGCATGCTTACCAATCTCGGTAATGCGCGGATCGCAGAGCACAATCTTGGCGCCGCGCTTGGCTGCATTCTTAAACCAGGTTGCTGCTACTGGATGGTTTGCAGTTGGGTTTGAACCAATCAAGAAAAGCAGGCTGGAATGCTCTACGTCGTTCACCTGATTACTCACCGCGCCCGAACCAACGCCCTCGAGCAATGCAGCAACGCTGGATGCATGGCATAAGCGGGTGCAATGGTCGACGTTATTGCTACCAAAGCCAGTACGTACCAGTTTTTGGAATAAATAAGCCTCTTCGTTGCTACCTTTAGCTGAACCAAAACCAGCGAGTGTCTTGTTGCCATGCTGATCGCGTAACTGCTTTAACTTTCCGGCCGCCAAATCGAGCGCCTCTTCCCAAGTGGCTTCTCGGAAAATACTGGACCAGTCTTGTGGATTCTGAATCGCATGTTCGTCTTTTGCTACGCCAGGCTTACGAATCAAAGGCTTGGTTAAGCGCTGTGGATTGTGGATGTAATCCATACCGAAGCGACCCTTCACGCAGAGGCGATTGTGGTTCGCTGGGCCATCGCGGCCTTCCACGCTAACAATCTTTTCATCTTTAACATTAAAGGTTATTTGGCAACCCACGCCGCAGAACGGACAAACCGAATCCACCTTGCGATCGACCGTTTGCGAACCAATCAAACCTTTGGGCATTAAAGCGCCCGTTGGGCAAGCCTGTACGCACTCGCCGCAGGCCACGCAGGTGCTCTCGCCCATCGGATCGCTCAAATCAAATACGATCTCGCTGTGCGCACCGCGCATCGCATAACCAATTACGTCGTTGACTTGCTCTTCACGGCAAGCGCGGACGCACCGATTACACTGAATACAGGCGTCTAAATTGACCGCCATTGCCGGATGCGAAATATCCGCAGCTGGCTGTTTACGACGCAGCGCCTTTAGTTCTGGTCGAACCTGAACATCGAGGCGCGTGGCCCAGGTGCTTAGTTCGCCGTGTTGTTGTTGGCGCTGTTCTTCGTCGCTGTCTCCTACCCACTTATACCCTTCATCTGGCATGTCCGATAACAACATTTCCAGTACTAATTTTTGACTTTTGAGTGCGCGCTCGCTATTGGCTTTGACATCCATGCCCGGCGTTGCGCTGCGGCAGCAGCTCGGCGCTAAGGTGCGCTCGCCGTTGATCTCAACAACGCATGCACGGCAATTACCATCAGCGCGGTAACCGTCTTTAAAACACAAATGGGGAATATCCACCCCATGGCGTTTAGCTGCCTTGAGGATGGTCTCACCCTCATAGGAAATAATCGTCTTGCCATCTAGCTTGAACTCAACGGTTTGCAACTGGAGTTCGTTTGGATTTACAGGGGCGTTCATTTAAGCGACCTCTTCTGGGAAGTACTTCGCAATGCAGCGAATCGGATTAGGGGCTGCTTGACCGAGGCCGCAAATGGAGGCATCGACCATCACGACGGCTAGATCTTCTAAGG
>CALRRC020000094.1:0-4658 GCA_943370515.1 Erythrobacter sanguineus
ATTGATTTACGAGATAACGGGTCCTCGGTATGCCCTTGATGCTTTGTAATCCACGTCGAAACCATGTCGACCCCAGATGCATTGCATTAAAGAAGCTCTATTTTACGACCGATTACCAGATGGTGCAGAACTATCGTGGAAAGATGATGTCCAATAGCTCTAGAGGGGAGTGGATGAGGTAGTCAGCGCCCCATTCTTGCGGCGGCTCTGCGCAGCCGCAATAGCCATAGGCTGCGGCGACGGTTTTCATACCGGCTGCTTTGCCAGCAAGCACGTCACGAATATCATCGCCCACATAGAGTGAAAAAGCCGGGTCAACATTAGCCACTCTGGCTGCATGCAAAATAGGTTCGGGATGGGGCTTGGAGTGCGGTGTTGTATCACCGGAGACGGTAGAGATCGCGCGTTGCCGCAACCCCATTTGTTCCGTCAAAGGATGTGTGAAACGCTCACTCTTATTGGTCACAATTCCCCAAGGTAGCTTTGCCAAGTCCAATTGATCGAGTAGAGAGTCGACACCATCAAATAACGTGCTGTGCACTAATAGTGCGTTTTCATAATAGGTAAAGAATTCATCGCGCAAGGGGATAAATTCAGGGTGATCGGTGCCGTAGCCAAATGCCCCTTGGATTAAACCTCGCGCTCCAGCGGAAGCCCTTGGCCTGAGTTCTTCATAAGGCTTTGGACTGAGATTGCGTTTTGTCAGTAGCTGATTTGCAGCCGCCACCAAGTCTGGCGCAGTATCAGCCAGAGTACCATCGAGATCAAAAAAAATACCGCGGAAGGGGCTGCGTGCAGACATTGATTTTTATTCCAAAGGCTTGCGCACAGCAATCATGTAATTGACATCAGTGTCATCACTTAAGCGATAGACTTGGGTGATCGGGTTGTACGTCAATCCCTTCATGCCAATCACCTCTAAATTCGCTTGACGGATGTAGCGCGCGAGCTCAGAAGGCTTGATAAATTTAGCGTATTGATGTGTCCCTTTGGGCAATAGGCGCAGGATGTACTCGGCCCCAACAATGGCAAATACGTAGGATTTCAGGTTGCGATTGAGGGTGCTAAAAAAGAGCGTGGCGCCTGGTTTAGCGAGGTCAGCGCAGGCCTGAACTACGGACGCTGGATCAGGAACATGCTCGAGCATTTCCATGCAGGTCACTACATCGAATTGGGCCGCCTGTTCTAAGGCCAAGGACTCTGCGGAGATAGAGCGATAGCGCACACTCGCACCGGTCTCGAGGGCATGTAATTCAGCTACTTTAAGGGCTTTCTCGGATAAATCAATCCCCAAGGTATCGGCGCCCAGGTTAGACATCGATTCCGCCAAAATGCCGCCGCCACAACCAATATCCAACGTCTTTTTGCCTTTAAGGGGAACAAAGGTCTGAATCCACCCGAGGCGCAGCGGATTAATCGCGTGCAAGGGCTTGAATTCGCTATTGGGGTCCCACCAGCGATGGGCTAGGGCGCTAAATTTGCTGATTTCAGAGGGGTCAACGTTGCTGGATGTATTCATACTAAGACTGTAATGGAAATAAAAAAGCCCGGCAGAACCGGGCTTTTTTAAAGATGCTAAGGATTACTTGAGAGCAACTGTACCAACAACTTCGATATCGGTACGGCGGTTCTTAGCGCGGCCTTCAGCAGTAGCGTTTGTAGCTACTGGATTGCTCTTGCCTTTGCTTTCGGTGTAAATACGGCCACCGTCAACACCTTTGCTGATCAAATAAGCTTTAACAGACTGGGCACGACGCTGACCCAAAGCCTGGTTGTATGCATCTGAGCCTACGCTGTCGGTGTTACCAACAGCAATAATGACTTCTAAGCGGATCTTGCTCAGATCAGCAGCAACTTTGTCCAAAGTAGCTTTGCCTTCTGGCTTGAGGGTTGCTTTGTCGAAGTCATACAAGGTATCAGCTTGCAATGTGATCTTGGTTTGAGTTACTTTTGGCTGTGCAGCAGCAGGCTTAGCAGCCGCTTTTGGCTCTAAAAAGCCGTCGCAACCCTTAGCAGCAGTCGCTGGGGTCCAAGCGGCATCACGCCAGCACAATGTGCCGTCGCCGTTTCTCCATGGAGTACCGGTAGAGTTGACCCAGTTGTCAACGGATTGAGCGGAAGTAGCGCCGGCAGCAACAGTAACAACACCAGCGAGTACCAGTTTTAGGGTTTTATTCATTTTTAGTCCTCAAATTCACTTTTTTAATTAAATTCAAACTTGTATGTATGTCGCCCTACATAACTGCAAAATGCGCAAAGCGATACGTCTCAATTCGTACAAACTGACAGAATCTTAGCACAGGGGCTGTCTGCCATCAAAATGATATTATTTCGAGATGGAACAAGCCGCTAAAGAAACACTACCAATATCCCTCGAAGACGAAATGCGGCGGTCCTATTTGGACTATGCCATGAGTGTTATCGTCGGCAGAGCCCTACCAGACGTACGTGATGGCCTAAAGCCAGTCCACAGGCGGGTTCTTTTCGCGATGTATGAATTAAACAACGATTGGAACCGCCCTTACAAAAAATCTGCCCGTATAGTTGGCGATGTCATCGGTAAATACCATCCCCATGGGGATTCAGCGGTGTACGACACCATTGTCCGTATGGCCCAGGACTTTTCCCTGCGCTATATGTTAGTGGACGGACAGGGTAACTTCGGCTCGGTTGACGGTGATAACGCCGCGGCTATGCGTTACACGGAAATTCGTTTACGCAAAATTGCCCACGACCTTTTGGCAGATTTAGACAAAGAAACGGTGGATTTCGGGCCGAACTATGACGGCAGCGAAAAAGAACCCCTCATTCTGCCGGCCAAAGTACCCAATTTGTTGATTAATGGTTCATCTGGCATTGCAGTGGGCATGGCCACCAATATTCCGCCACACAACTTAGATGAAGTGGTCCAGGCTTGTCTGCATGTCCTGCACCACCCTGAATGCACAATTGACGAGCTAATCGAGATTATTCCAGCGCCGGATTTCCCAACTGCCGGAATTATCTATGGCGTACAAGGTGTGCGCGAAGGCTATCGCACCGGCCGCGGTCGCGTGGTGATGCGAGCCAAGACCCATTTTGAGGATTTGGATAAAGGCTCACGCCAGTCCATCATCGTCGATGAGTTGCCGTATCAGGTCAACAAGAAAAACTTGCTTGAGCGCATTGCCGAGCTGGTGAATGAGAAAAAGATTGAAGGCATTTCTGATTTGCGGGATGAATCCGATAAATCTGGAATGCGTGTTGTCATCGAGCTCAAGCGCGGTGAAGTACCCGAGGTGGTGCTCAACAACCTCTATAAGAGCACTCAGCTTCAAGACAACTTTGGTATGAATATGGTGGCGCTGGTTGATAACCAGCCGCGCCTCTTGAACCTCAAGCAGATGCTGGAGTACTTTTTGCAGCATCGCCGCGAAGTCGTCACGCGCCGAACCATTTTTGAATTACGCAAAGCCCGTGATCGCGGACACGTTTTAGAGGGCTTGGCTGTTGCGCTGGCCAACATTGATGAGTTCATTGCCATCATCAAGGCGGCCGCAAATCCAGTAGTTGCCAAACAAGAATTGATGGGCAAGTCATGGGATTCATCCATGGTGCGCGAAATGTTGGCGCGTGCCGAGACCGATACACCCGGCGGGCGTAATGCGTATCGTCCAGAAGGTTTGTTGCCTGAATACGGCATGCAGGCCTCAGGCCTCTATCGCTTATCCGATAGTCAGGCCCAAGAAATTCTGCAGATGCGTTTGCAGCGCTTAACTGGACTTGAGCAAGATAAGATCGTTTCTGAATACAAAGAAGTCATGAATGAAATTTCAGACTTACTTGACCTCCTTGCTAAGCCAGAGCGCGTAACGCAAGTCATTGAGTCAGAGCTGAAGGAAGTGCAAGCCGATTACGGCAAAGAAGGTGGTGATACCGGCCGCCGCTCATTTATTGAAATGAATGCCACCGAACTCTTTACGGAAGATCTGATCACGCCGCAAGACATGGTGGTGACCTTGTCGCATTCGGGTTATATGAAGAGCCAGCCACTCAGCGAGTATCGCGCACAGAAACGTGGCGGTCGTGGCAAGCAAGCTGCTACAACGAAGGATGAAGATTGGATCGACACCCTGTTTGTGGCAAATACCCATGACACTATTTTGTGTTTCTCGGACCGCGGCCGCATGTACTGGCTCAAGGTTTGGGAAGTCCCACAAGGCAGTCGCACATCGCGCGGCAAGCCGATCGTGAATATGTTCCCGCTAATCGATGGCGAAAAAATCACAGTAATCTTGCCAATTAAAGGTTACCAAGACGATCAATATGTCTTTATGGCAACTAGCCTAGGCACAGTCAAAAAGACTCGTCTCTCGGATTTTTCCAATCCGCGCAAGGCCGGCATCATTGCGGTTGATTTGAATGAGAACGACTTCTTGGTTGGCGCTGCGATTACCGATGGCAAGCATGATGTGATGCTGTTCTCCGATGCAGGTAAGGCAGTCCGCTTTGATGAGAACGATGTGCGTCCAATGGGCAGAACGGCACGCGGCGTGCGCGGCATGAATTTAGCCGCAGAGCAAAACGTGATTGCCATGCTGGTTGCTCCCGCAGAAGCATCTGATGGCGCGGTATCAGCAGAAGACGGTGTGCTTGCGCCAAGTAGCGTATTAACCGCT
>CALRRC020000095.1:0-4656 GCA_943370515.1 Erythrobacter sanguineus
CATGCCCGGTCCAGTAAGTCTTCCTCATTTTCATCGGGCTCATTCAGGCTATTAAAGCCTTCACGCACAATCACGTGACAGGTGGTGCAGGCACATACCATGTCGCATGCATGCTCAATTGGTATATCGTTTTCCAGCAAGGCTTCGCAAATGCTGGTACCGGGGGATACCTCGAGTACCGCACCATCGGGGCAGTATTCACTGTGCGGCAAAATCACAATTTGGGTCATTACTTGATCTCAATCGTTTAATTAAATTTCGGAAACGCTTTTGCCGGTTAAGGCTTTTTGAATACTGGCATTCATACGCTTTTGTGCAAAATCATCGGTTGCTTTGGCGGCATGATCAACGGCACGCCTTAGTACATCGCTATCTTCCTCTGAGGATAAAGTGCTTTGCAATGCTGCCATTGCTTGATCAACTGCAGTGCGCTCAGCATCACTTAAGAGATATCCATCGCTACTTACTGCAGCTTGTACCGCATCCAGTAAGCGCTGGGCTGATACTTGCTCTTCACGTAGGGCTCTTGCTTTTAAATCAACCTGAGCAGATGCAAAGCCATCTTGGAGCATCCGCGTAATATCTGCATCGCTTAAACCATAGGATGGTTTGATGTCGATTGAAGCCTCAACACCCGAGCCCTGCTCGGTAGCGCGTACCGACAACAATCCATCAGCGTCCACCTGAAAGGTCACCCGAATGCGCGCTGCTCCAGCGACCATTGGCGGTATGCCGCGAAGCTCAAATTGGCCGAGTGAGCGGCAATCTGCCGAGGTCTCACGTTCACCTTGAACCACATGCAAGGCCAAAGCGGTTTGGCCATCTTTGAAGGTAGTGAATTCTTGTGCCCGAGCAACGGGTATGGGTGTGTTGCGCGGAATAATCTTTTCTACTAACCCACCCATGGTCTCAATACCAAGGGAGAGCGGAATCACATCGAGTAACAACCATTCTTCATTTTTACCTTGGTTCCCGGCAAGCAAGTCGGCTTGCATTGCAGCGCCCATGGCAACCACTTGATCGGGGTTCAGGTTATTCAATGGCGCCGTACCAAAAAGCTCGCCCACCGCGCGCTGCACATGCGGCATGCGCGTTGCACCGCCCACCATAACAACGCCTTTTATTTCGTCTGCCTTGAGCCCAGAATCACGCAATGCCTTGCGTACTGCCGCCAATGTTTTGGCGACCAAGTTCTGCGTCATCTCAAAAAATTGAGCCTGACTGACCCCGACATTTACCATGGTGCCGTCACTCAGTGTTTGGTGTACTCGCGCCAACGGATTGTGGCTTAGCTGTTCTTTGGCCGTTTTACAGGCCATCAGCAAAGCGCGGTGATCTTGAATCGAAATCGGGGCTAACTTGGCTTGTTCGATCACCCAGCAGTAAAGGCGATGGTCAAAATCATCACCGCCCAATGCCGAATCACCGCCAGTAGATAAAACTTCGAAGACGCCTTTGCTCATCCGCAAAATCGAGATGTCAAAGGTACCGCCGCCTAAGTCATAAACCGCATAAAGGCCTTCGGATGCGTTATCGAGTCCATAGGCAATGGCTGCTGCAGTTGGCTCATTGAGCAAGCGCAGAACCTCGACCCCTGCTAATTTGGCAGCATCTTTCGTGGCCTGCCGCTGTGCATCGTCAAAGTAAGCTGGGACTGTAATCACAGCGCCAACAATGTCATCGTTCACCGAATCTTCAGCTAACTGCCGCAGGCGTGCCAAGATCTCAGCGGACACTTCGATGGGGCTCTTATCGCCAGCAACCGTGCGCAACTTCAGCATACCGGGCTGATCTACAAAGTCGTATGGGGCATTTTCCAAATGATCTACATCACCGAGGCCGCGACCCATAAAGCGCTTGACGGACACTATCGTATTCTTTGGATCGCTGACTACGCTCTCGAGCGCCTCAAATCCAGCTTGGGTTCTACCGCCCGGCAAATAGCGCACAACCGATGGAAGTAATTCGCGCCCTTGCTCATCAGCCAAGACCTTTGGCAGGGCGTCGCGCACCACCGCAACCAAGGAGTTAGTGGTGCCGAGATCGATACCAATGGCAATGCGCCGCTGGTGCGGCGCAAGCGACATTCCGGGTTCAGAAATTTGTAATAAAGCCATTAATCATTAACTCAAGCAAGTGCCGCAATGGCGTCATCTAATTCAGTAGCAAATTTATCTATAAACAAAAGGCCGCGCAGCAATTCGGCTGCCCGCTGGTAATTATGCGTCCGATCCATTGCCTCTGCTAACTCAACTAAAGCGGCCTTGTATGCAGCGTCGACTTCAGTAGTCAACGCATCAAGCGCAGCAAAATCATCCGCACTCTCCTCCAAACTGTCACGCCACGCCATTTGCTGCAAGAGAAATTCTGTTGGCATGGCTGTATTGGTTTCTAAGTTAGCCTCAACGCCATGCAGTTTGCACAGATACAAGCCGCGCTGAATCGGGTGCTTTAAGGTTTGGTGTGCTGTATTGGCTAAGGTAGCCATTTGCATAGCAATCCGCTGCTCACTGTCGCTACCTTGGGTATGGCGGTCGGGGTGAACTTCTTTTTGGATTGCGAGGTAGGCTTGATCTAGCTGCGCTAGATCCAAACTGAATTGCGGACTTAAACCAAAAAATTGAAAGTAATCCTCAGACGCGGAATGATTCGCCACAACCACACTCGTCCTTCATGTTTGGATTTTGAAACTTAAAACCCTCATTGAGGCCTTCTCGCACAAAGTCGAGTTCAGTGCCATCAAGGTATGCCAAGCTTTTAGGATCAACAAAAATCTTTACCCCATTGGATTCAAACATCTGATCTTCAGGAGCGACGTTGTCCACATACTCCAACTCATAGGCTAAGCCAGAACAGCCGGTCGTGCGAACACCTAGACGTAAACCGCAGCCTTTGCCACGCTTCTGAAGATTGCGATTGACGTGTGCAGCAGCTTTTTGGGTGAGTGTAATTGCCATAAGGGATTCCTAAGTGCAGATCAACTTAATTACCAGGGTGCTTTTCTTTGTAATCTTGAACCGCTGCCTTAATGGCATCTTCTGCCAAGATAGAGCAATGGATTTTGACCGGCGGCAAAGCCAACTCTTCGGCTATCAAGGAGTTTTTAATCTCTAAGGCCTGATCCAAGGTTTTACCTTTAACCCACTCAGTTACGAGTGAGGAGGATGCAATCGCCGATCCGCATCCGTAGGTTTTGAACTTCGCATCCTCAATGATGCCCTGCTCATTTACCCGAATTTGTAATTTCATGACATCGCCGCAGGCTGGCGCGCCCACCATGCCGGTGCCGACGTTGTCGTCAGTTTTTGCAAACGAACCTACATTACGGGGGTTCTCATAATGATCAATTACTTTATCGCTATATGCCATGGTTCTTTCTCCTACTGTCTTAATCTGTTTAGTGGGCAGCCCACTGAATCGTACTCAAATCAATGCCGTCTTTGAACATCTCCCATAAAGGAGATAATTCGCGAAGCTTGGCGATCTTTTCTTTAACCAGTTGCACCGTAAAGTCGACTTCCTCTTCGGTAGTAAAGCGGCCAATGGTAAACCGAATGGAGCTATGCGCCAGTTCATCATTACGACCTAAGGCGCGCAACACATACGATGGCTCTAGGGATGCGGAAGTGCACGCCGATCCCGATGAAATCGCGATGTCTTTCAAAGCCATCAGCATCGATTCGCCTTCAACGTAATTAAAACTAATGTTGAGGTTGTGTGCCACACGTTGATCCATATCGCCATTGACATAGACCTCTTCAATATCCCGCAGGCCATTTAAGAGGCGATCGCGTAAGGCACGAATGCGCTTATTCTCTTCAATCATATCGAGGCGGGCAAATTTAAACGCCTCACCCATGCCGACAATTTGATGCACTGGCAATGTTCCAGAACGCATACCGCGCTCGTGACCGCCACCATGAATTTGCGCCTCAATCCGAATGCGCGGCTTGCGACGTACGAACAAAGCACCAATGCCTTTAGGGCCGTAGGATTTGTGGGCAGAAAAACTCATTAAATCGACTTTGATTTTTTCCAAGTCGATTTCAATCTTACCGGTTGCCTGTGCTGCATCAACGTGCAGGATGATCCCTTTTGAGCGAGTAAGTTCACCAATGCGAGGAATGTCCTGAATTACGCCAATCTCATTGTTGACATACATCACTGATACCAAAATCGTATCGGGACGAATGGCTGCCTCCAACACGTCAAAATCAATCAGGCCATTAGGCAATACGTCCAGATATGTAACTTCAAACCCTTCCCGCTCGAGTTCACGACAGGTATCTAGAGTTGCTTTGTGCTCGGTTTTGATCGTGATGAGGTGCTTACCTTTTTCTTGATAAAAGTGCGCTGCGCCCTTTACCGCCAAATTAATACTTTCGGTTGCGCCGCTGGTCCAGACAATCTCGCGAGGATCGGCATGCACCAACTTTGCCACCTCATTGCGCGCCTCCTCAACAGCCTCCTCTGCAGCCCAGCCAAAAGCATGGCTACGTGATGCCGCATTACCGAACTGCTCGCGCAAATAAGGAATCATCTTGTCGACCACGCGCGGGTCTATCGGCGTGGTGGCAGAGTAGTCCATATAGACTGGAAAATGCTTGGGGCTAAACAGCGATACGGGCTGGATGGCTTTGGTTTCGGGTGCGTTCA
>CALRRC020000096.1:0-4637 GCA_943370515.1 Erythrobacter sanguineus
TGGCAAGTGCGTGCATTGCGGTTTTTGCACTGCTACTTGCCCAACCTACCAAATATTGGGTGATGAGTTAGATGGTCCACGCGGACGAATCTACCTAATCAAGCAAATCGCAGAGGGTCAGGCGGTTACTGAAAAAACCCGTCTGCATCTGGATCGCTGCTTAACGTGCCGCAATTGCGAAACCACCTGCCCCAGCGGCGTTCAATACGGTCAATTGATTGATATTGGACGCAAATGGGCCGAACAAAGTACAGCCCCGCGCAAATCCAGTGAGCGCCTCACACGCTGGCTTTTAAAAGAAGGTCTAACCCGCCCCACGCTCTTTAACTCTGCGATGGCTTTAGGCAGATTGGTTCGCCCACTGTTACCAAGTGAACTTAAGCGCAAGGTACCCATTAACGGCGTCTATACCAATCAAATCAAGACCAACAACACAGTAGCCGTAGCGCCTGTAAAGCAGGCATCACGGGCTACGATGCTCATCTTAGAGGGCTGCGTACAGCCTGGCATGCTACCCAATATCAACCAAGCGACCCAGCGCGTTTTAGCGCGTCTCGGCGTGGACCTGATTAGCGCTCCAAAGGCAGGCTGTTGCGGCGCGCTCCGCTATCACCTCAATGATCAGGATGGTGGACTTGAAGCAGCGCGGCGCAATATTGATGCATGGTGGCCTTATGTTGATGGCAGTAATCCGGTCAGTGCGATCGTGATGACAGCATCGGGGTGCGGCGTCATGGTGAAAGACTATGGTCATTTGCTTGCGCAGGATCCGCACTATGCCGCAAAGGCCAAGCGCATCTCTGAGCTGACCAAAGACTTAGCGGAAATTTTGCCGAGCTACACAGAAGACCTGGTTGCACTGCTAGGTAGTAATCCAAAATCAGGTGTGGTCTATCACCCACCATGCACCTTGCAGCATGGTCAGAAAATTCGCGGCAAAGTAGAAGGTTTATTGGAGAGCATTGGCGTACCCGCTCGCTTGTGTGCCGACAGCCATTTGTGCTGCGGCTCTGCTGGTACCTACTCGGTTTTACAGCCCGCACTTTCTAGCCAATTGCGTCAGCAAAAATTAGATCATTTGCAGCGGGCCTATGAAGATAGCAATGCTACTGCGATTGTTTCTGCCAACATTGGTTGCATCACGCATTTGCAACAAGAAAAAATGCCGGTCCTGCATTGGGTTGAGATTGTGGATCAGCTTCTAGTAGATGCTGCACACGTTACAGAGTCCGAGGTCGCATGAGGGGAATCGCCGTCAATTTAATCCAGGTCAGAGACCGTATTGAATTAGCTGCCCTCGCCGCTAAACGCGAACCTGAAGAAATTCAATTGATGGCAGTCAGTAAGCTGTTCCCTGCTAGCGCAGTCGAAGAGGCAATGCATGCAGGCCAGACTTGCTTTGGTGAAAACTACGTACAAGAAGGCGTTGAGAAAATACAGAAACTCGCCAAATTACGTCCTTGGCTTGAATGGCATTTTATTGGGCCACTGCAAAGCAATAAAACCAAGGAAGTAGCCCATAATTTTGACTGGGTTGAAAGCATTGATCGCTTAAAAATTGCAGAGCGTTTGTCGGCCCAGCGCCTAGAGCTAGCCGAGAGTCTGCCCCTGCAAGTCTGTGTACAAGTCAATGTCAGCAATGAAGAAAGTAAAAGTGGCGTTCTCATTGAGGAGGCAGTAGCGCTATGCGATGCGGTCGCACAACTGCCGGGGCTGACCTTACGTGGACTGATGGCCATTCCCGCTCCCAGCACTGACCCCGTAGAGCAGCGCGCCGCATGCGCCAAAATGAAAGCGCTGTTTGTGCAAATTCAGCAATCTCGCCTGGATGATCGAGGTTACGCCTATTTTGATACCCTATCGATGGGCATGTCGGATGACCTCGAGGCAGCGATTGCCGAGGGCAGCACCCTGGTTCGAATCGGCACCGCCATCTTTGGTCAGCGTCCTATCGCCAAGGCCTAGTACTATTCTGTTTATGACTGATTCCATTCGCTCTCCTTTAGCCCATACACACATCACCTTTATTGGCGGCGGTAATATGGGTCGAGCCCTGATTGGTGGTTTGCTGGGTAGCGGCCTATCTGCCAAACAAATGACGGTAGTAGAGCCATTTACTGCTACAGCGGAAAAGCTGAAGACTGATTTTTCCCTAGCCGTCCTTCACTCGATCGACCAATTGCAATTCGATCCCACGCTTGAGCAGCTTGTTGTTATGGCTGTGAAGCCACAAGATTTTAAGCAAGTAGCCCTTGCCCTAGCCCCCCATTTAAAAACTGTCTCTGCAGAACGCTTACTCATCATCAGCATTGCAGCCGGTATTCGGCTCTGCAGTATGACAAGCTGGTTGGGTCATTCACACTGTGTGCGCGCAATGCCAAATACCCCTGCCCTCATCGGTATGGGTATTACGGGTTTATCTGCAGACGCTAGCGTTAATGCGCAAGCCTGCTCTAAGGCAACCGCACTCTGCAATGCAGTGGGGCAAAGCGTCTGGTTAAGCGATGAGAATTTGATTGATGCCGTCACTGCACTATCGGGCAGCGGCCCCGCCTATGTATTTGCATTTTTAGAGGCACTGCAAAGCGGCGGAGAAAAGTTAGGTCTCGATCCAGCAAACGCAAGAGCCCTCGCTTACGCCACCCTGCAAGGTGCTGCGCAGCTTGCTATTAATTCAGACGAGTCCGCAGGCAGCTTGCGTGAAAAAGTGACTTCAAAGGGAGGCACAACTGCCGCCGCTTTAGCTGTTCTCAAGGAAGAGGATTGGCAAGGTATTTTAGAGGCGGCCCTGGCTGCTGCAGCCAAGCGCGGAAAAGCCATGGGCGATGAATTAGCCCAATAATCCCAGCACGATCCCCAGAAATAAAAAAGCGCCCAGCCAATTGTTTTGGCGAAATGCCTTAAAACAAGCGTCCCTTTGCCGGGTACGCACCAGCGAGACATGGTAAATCGCGCAGATGAGCGCCCCAACCCAGCCAAACCAAAACAAGTCATTGAGTCGAACCAGGTAAGCAACCCATAAAAGGCTGAATAGCAATAAGGCGTAACAGACTGCAATTGCAATCACATCAAAACGCCCAAAGGTAATGGCAGAGGTACGCAAACCCAAGCGCAGATCATCGTCACGATCCACCATGGCATAGGCCGTGTCATAGGCAATCGTCCAAAAAAGATTACCCCCAAATAAAATCCACGCCTCAAGCGGTACCTGATTTTGGCTTGCGGCATAGGCCATCGGAATTCCAAATCCAAAGGCCACACCCAGTACGGCTTGCGGCATCGCAAAGAAGCGCTTGGTGAATGGATACACAACTGCGATAAGAATCGCAAAAACCGATAACTGTTTCGTGAGTAAATTGAGTGGCCAAATGAGTACAAACGACAATAGAGCAAGGATGGCAGCAATCAAGACCGCTTCTTTGCCACTGATTTGACCACTGGTGATGGGGCGATTTTTTGTGCGCTCAACATGGCGATCAAAATCCCGATCAGCATAGTCATTAATGGCACAACCAGCGCTGCGCATCAAAAAAGTACCGAGCGTAAAAATAATCAACAAATCCAGGGGTGGCATGCCTTGATTCGAGAGCCATAAAGCCCAATAGGTAGGCCACAGCAATAGCAGCGTACCAATCGGCTTATCGAGCCGAATTAAGCGGGCGTAAGCATAGAGCCGCTGCAAAATCAGACCAACCTCACTCCAGGTAAATCACAGCGCCGGATAATCTTGGCGAGCTCAACCATCGCTGCTGCACGCGGATAACTTTTGCGCCAGACCAAACTCACGCGCCGGGTTGGCATAGGCTCTTCAAACGGGATGTAACGAATTAACCCTTCACGGGTTTTGGGGTCCGGTATCGAGGTACGCGGCAAAACGGTAATGCCAATGCCACCTGCAACCATTTGCCGAATCGTTTCCAGTGAGGAGCCCTCAAAGCTGCGTTGCTCACCAATCGTTGGGCCGGGGCCAAAACGATTGAGTTCTGGGCACACACCAATCACATGATCTCGAAAGCAATGTCCCGCGCCCAAGAGCAAGGTGTTTTGTTCCTTTAATTCGTCGTGGCCAATCAATTGGCGCTCAGTCCAAGGATGGTCTTTTGGAACGGCTACATAAAATGGCTCGTCATATAACTCCGCAATCTCAAGGCCTGCCAGCGGGAAGGGGTCAGCCAAAATAGCGCAGTCGAGTACGCCTTGACGCAACATCTCTAACAAACGAACCGTAAAGTTTTCTTCCAAAAAAAGCGGGGCGTTGGGCATGGCTTCACGGGCCACCCTGACAAGACTCGGTAACAGGTAAGGTGCAACCGTGTAAATTGCGCCCAGACGCAAGGGGCCGGATAAAGGGTCTTGACCGTGCTTTGCCAGATGCCTCAGGGAATTGGCTTCCTCTAAAACACGCTGCGCTTGCTCCACAATCAAAATCCCCAAGGCCGTCATTGCAACCTCAGCACTCGTTCGCTCAAAAATCTGCGCGCCCAATTCCTCTTCGAGTTTTTTAATGGCAACCGATAAGGTGGGCTGCGAAACATGGCAAGCCTCGGCGGCACGCCCAAAATGGCGCTCGCGGGCAACGGCAACAATGTAGCGAAGTTCAGTTAACGTCATGACTCAATTATCAGGCTTTTAGAAAA
>CALRRC020000097.1:0-4629 GCA_943370515.1 Erythrobacter sanguineus
CCGTTTCCGTGACGCATGGTGCTTCCTTTCTAATTATTTCTCGAGGCTAGCGGGTGGCCAGCTCTCAAGTTTCATGCCAAGACTCAAGCCGCGAGCCGCCAAAACATCCTTAATTTCGTTTAAGGACTTGCGACCCAAGTTAGGCGTCTTTAACAATTCATTTTCGGTACGTTGGATCAAATCACCAATGTAATAAATATTCTCAGCCTTCAAACAATTGGCAGAGCGCACTGTCAACTCGAGATCATCAACTGGACGCATCAACATTGGATCAACTGTCGATGAACGGCTTGGAGCCAAATCACCCATGACTTCGCTGCTTTCCAGTGCAGCAAATACAACCAGCTGATCAACCAAAATGCTAGCAGCCTGACGAATCGACTCCTCTGGCGACAACACGCCGTTGGTTTCAATGGTCATTACCAAACGATCTAAGTCAGTACGTTGCTCAACACGAGCGGACTCTACTGCATAGCTTACGCGTGATACTGGGCTAAACGATGCATCCAACACAATGCGGCCAATTAACTTGGTCGCTTCATCGTGGTACTGGCGCATATTGCCAGGAACATATCCACGGCCCTTTTCAACCTTGATCTGCATATCCAGCTTGCCGCCTGCGGATAAATGCGCAATCACGTGATCTGGGTTGATGATCTCAACATCGTGTGGCAAATCAATATCCTTGGCAGTAACAACGCCAGGACCTTCTTTGCGCAAATTAATCGTGACTTCATCGCGTGACTGGAGCTTGAATACAACGCCTTTCAAATTCAACAATAAGTTAACAACGTCTTCTTGAACGCCATCCAGAGTGGAATACTCATGAACAACGCCAGCAATAGCAACTTCTGTAGGAGCAAAACCAACCATGGATGACAGCAATACACGGCGTAAGGCATTACCTAAAGTGTGGCCATAGCCACGCTCAAACGGCTCCATTACAACTTTTGCTTGATTTGCTGTAATTGCTTCAACAGAAATAATTTTTGGCTTGAGCAAATTTGTGTGCATATTTTCTTCCTTAGAGTGCCTAATTAGCGCGAATACAATTCGACGATCAAACTTTCGTTAATTTCACCGCTAATTTCATCGCGGTCTGGCACTTGTTTAAATGTTCCTTCTAGTTTTGTAGCATCAACCGTAACCCAGTTAACTGCGCTGGTTTGCTGTACTAAATTGAGTGATTCCTGAATGCGAGTTTGCTTCTTTGCTTTTTCGCGGATCGCAATCACATCGCCAGGCTTGACCTGAATCGATGGAATGTTGACAGCACTGCCATTGAGCATTACTGCGCAATGCGATACCAGCTGACGTGCTTCGGCACGTGTAGAGCCAAAGCCCATGCGATAAACCACGTTATCCAGGCGGGACTCCAAAAGCTGCAGCAAGGTTGCACCGGTATTCCCTTTGCGACGCTCAGCTTCAGCAAAATAACGGCGGAACTGACGCTCTAAAATTCCGTACATGCGTTTGACTTTTTGCTTCTCGCGCAACTGATTGCCGTAATCCGAGGTCCTGGAACCTGATGTGCGTCCGTGTTGACCTGGCTTGGTATCCAGTTTGCATTTGTCTGACAGAGCACGACGTGCGCTCTTCAGAAATAAGTCGGTACCTTCCCGACGTGATAATTTGGCCTTAGGGCCTAAGTAACGTGCCACGATGCTTTCCTTTCTTTGCCGCAGTCTTTCGACCGGCGGTGAGTTCATCCCCTACATCAGATGAACAGTGGGCTTTAATAAAAAATAACTAAACGGATACTGCGAACTGCAAAACTTAAATGCGGCGACGCTTTGGAGGGCGGCAGCCATTGTGTGGCACAGGCGTAACGTCCTGAATCTCCGTAATCTTGATTCCCAAAGAATTCAAGGCACGAACCGCGGATTCACGACCTGGGCCAGGGCCCTTAATTTGAACTTCTAAATTCTTAATGCCACATTCGATTGCTGCTTTGCCAGCAACTTCAGCCGCCACCTGAGCAGCAAATGGAGTTGACTTACGTGAGCCCTTAAATCCTTGGCCACCGGAAGTAGCCCAAGACAACGCATTGCCTTGGCGATCTGTAATGGTAATGATGGTGTTATTAAACGAAGCGTGGACGTGTGCAATGCCGTCTGCTACGTTCTTTTTCACTTTCTTACGAGCGCGCTGTGCGGCTGCGTTTGAAGTACTTTGCTGTTTTGCCATGTCGTTAAACTCTCTCGATTATTTCTTAAGTGCGATGCCAGACTTCCGTGGGCCCTTGCGGGTACGCGCGTTTGTCTTTGTACGTTGGCCGCGAACTGGCAGGCCCTTGCGATGGCGAACGCCACGATAGCAACCCAAGTCCATCAAGCGCTTGATGCTCATGGTCACTTCACGACGCAGGTCACCTTCTGTCGTGAGCTTGCCGACTTCGTCGCGCAATTTTTCTAAATCGCTATCGGTTAAATCTTTTACTTTCTTGTCAATTGGAACACCAGTCAACGCGCAGATTTTGCGTGCTTGTGTTGTGCCAATGCCAAAGATAGCCGTTAAACCGATAACGGTATGTTGATGATTCGGGATGTTTACCCCAGCGATACGTGCCATGAGAATTCCTCTTAATTAACCGAATTAGCCTTGACGCTGCTTATGACGTGGATCTGATGAACAAATCACACGCACAACGCGTTTACGCTTAATGATCTTGCAATTTCTGCAAATGCACTTTACGGATGCCAATACTTTCATAACTCACCTATTCAAAAATATTTACTGCTAATTACTACTTCGCGCGGAAAATAATGCGCGCGCGCGTCAGGTCGTATGGAGTCATCTCCACCGTCACCTTGTCTCCCGGAAGAATTCGAATGTAGTGCATCCGCATCTTTCCAGAAATGTGCCCCAATACAACGTGTCCGTTTTCTAGCTTTACGCGAAACATCGCGTTCGGCAAATTCTCTACTACTTCACCAGCCATTTGAATAACATCATCTTTTGACATAGTTACTGTGTAATACCCATCTTAAAATTGGCCTTCTTCATTAAAGAGCCATACTGCTGCTGCATTACAAACGACTGTACTTGCGACATAAAATCCATTGCCACAACGACAATAATCAAGAGTGACGTACCACCAAAATAGAACGGTACGTTGTATTTCAAGACCAAGAACTCAGGCAGTAAACAGACAAGCACCATATAGATTGCGCCGCCTAAAGTTAAACGTACCAAAATCTTGTCGATATAACGAGCAGTCTGGTCGCCAGGGCGAATGCCAGGAACAAATGCGCCACTCTTCTTTAAATTGTCTGCAGTGTCGCGGCTGTTAAATACCAGAGCGGTGTAAAAGAAGCAGAAGAAAATAATGGCTGTGGCATAAAGAATTACATAAACCGGCTGACCTGGAGCCAATGTCGCCGCTAAATCTTTAATCACGCTGCTGAACATATTGGTCGGCTCGCCCGAAGTAAACCAACCAGCAATCGTTGCAGGGAATAAAATGATCGACGAGGCAAAAATGGGGGGGATAACTCCAGCCATATTGAGCTTGAGTGGCAAATGGGACGATTGGCCACCATACACTTTGTTACCAACCTGGCGCTTTGCATAATTAACAAGGATGCGTCGCTGGCCGCGCTCAACAAATACTACAAAGTAGGTCACTGCAATCACGATGAGCACAATGAATAGACCCGCCAAGATACTCATAGAGCCAGTGCGGACCAACTCCATCAAGCCACCAATTGCACTGGGTAAACCAGACACAATTCCAGCAAAAATAATGATTGAAATGCCGTTGCCTAAGCCGCGTTCTGTAATTTGCTCACCCAACCACATTAGGAACATCGTTCCAGTAACCAAGGTAATCACGGTGTAAACCTGAAATGCCATGCCAGGGTCAATTACAAGACCAGGCTGGGCTTCCAGCGCTACTGAAATACCCAAAGCTTGGAAGGTCGCCAAAACAACGGTTGCATAGCGGGTGTACTGCGTAATTTTGCGTTGGCCGGCAGGGCCTTCTTTTTTCATCGCCTCGAGCGATGGGACAATGATCGTTGTTAGCTGCATAATGATCGATGCAGAAATGTAGGGCATGATGCCAAGTGCAAACACGGTGAAGCGCGACAAGGCACCACCTGAGAATAGGTTGAACATTCCCAAAATGCCGTCTTTTTGACCTGAAAATAATTCAGCCAACTGATTTGGATCAATACCGGGCACTGGAATATGCGCACCGATTCTAAACACAATCAAAGCGAGCAGCAGGAAAACCAAGCGTCGGCGTAAATCGCCGAACTTGCCCCCTGCTTGCGCAGCGCCTTGCGTGTTGGAAGAGCCGAGTGCCATTACTATCTCAATTAAGCCTGATCAACCAACTTACCGCCAGCAGCTTCAATGGCAGCTTTTGCGCCTGCTGTTGCGGTCAAGCCTTTTAAAGTGACAGCACGCTTGAGCTCGCCAGTCTTAATTACCTTAACTGCGTTGATTTGTTCGCCAGCATAACCATGCTGCTTCAAAACCAAAAGGTCTACTTCAGCTAAACCAATCTTTTCGAGATCGTTCAATGTAATCTGACCAACGTGACGGCGGGTCAGTGATACGAAGCCGCGCTTTGGCAGACGACGATACATAGGCATTTGACCGCCTTCGAAGCCAACCTTATGA
>CALRRC020000098.1:0-4587 GCA_943370515.1 Erythrobacter sanguineus
ATGCCGATGAAGGGTACAGCCGATGCGCAAACCGAGAGCCCAGAGCAACTAGCCAGCGATCCTAAAAATCGCGCAGAGAACATCATGATCGTCGACCTCTTGCGCAATGACCTCAGCCGAGTTGCATTGCCAGGCAGCGTTACCGTACCCAACCTGTTTCGCGTCGCACAGCATGGCAACGTGCTTCAAATGACATCGACGATTGAAGCAACAGCAAAGCCGGATTTAAGTCTACGCAGCCTGCTCGATGCCGTCTTTCCCTGCGGCTCTGTGACCGGCGCCCCCAAAAAGCGCAGTATGGAAATTATTCAGGAATTAGAAGGCGTCCCCCGCGGCTATTACTGCGGTGCCTTGGGCTGGATTGACCCCAATGGCGATTTTGCCTTTAGCGTGCCGATTCGCACGCTCACTCTAGAGGCTAGTCCAAGTAACCATCAAACCAAGTTCACCTTGGGTATTGGTGCTGGCATTACGATTGATTCCGATCCGAAACTGGAGTGGCAAGAGTGTCAAATTAAATCGGCATTTATTACTGAGATGCCCACTGAGCTCGGTCTATTCGAGACCATTCGCGTTGAAGAAAAAAAGCCCCTTCGCTTTGCGGCGCATCTGGGCCGATTACAACACTCGGCCTCTACCCTGCGCATTCCATTTGTAGCAGCGCGTGTTATTGAGGCGGCCGAGCGAGCCTGCCTCGCAATACCTAGCCTACTGCCCCATCGCTTGCGTATTGACTTACTCTCCGATGGCTCGGTTACAGCGGCAACCCATGCATTGGAGCCGATTGCAAATGAAGTAACTATTTTTTGGGCTTCCAAGGTGTTACCCGATGCAAATCAGGCCATCATGCAATCGAGCAATCTGTTGTTGGCCCATAAAGTGAATAAACGAACCCTATATGACTTGGCATGGAAAAATGCCGTGGCACTAGGCGGTTTTGATGCGGTCTTTTTAAATGAGGCAGGCTTTGTTACAGAGGGCGGCCGGAGCTCGATTTTTATTCAGCCCAAAGGGTCGAATCAATGGCTGACGCCACCACTATCGGCAGGGGTACTTCCTGGTGTTATGCGTCAAAGCCTTCTGGATGATCCGCAGTGGAATGCCCGCGAAGCCATGTTCACCGCAGCTGATTTAGCGGACGCTGACCGCATCTTGGTTTGCAATGCCCTGCGCGGTGCGGTACCCGCCGTTCTGAAAGTCGGATAATCTAACAATGAAATCCTTTCCAATGCACTACTGCTCAAAATGCGGGTCGACCGTGACATTGCGCATTCCGGCAGACGATACGCGCGAGCGCTATGTATGCAATGGCTGCGCTACTGTGCATTACATCAATCCACGCAATGTGGTGGGTACTATTCCGGTATGGGGCGAACAAGTATTGCTTTGCCGCAGGGCGATTCAACCCCGTCATGGCTTTTGGACTTTGCCTGCCGGCTTTATGGAAATTGGCGAGAGTACTAGCCATGGGGCTGCCCGAGAAACATTGGAAGAAGCTGGAGCCCATGTAGAAATCGGCCCCTTGTTTTCATTAATCAATGTGCCCCACGTTGAGCAGGTGCATTTGTTTTACCTCGCTAGCTTACCTACCCCCGAGTTTTCAGCGGGCGAGGAAAGTCTTGAAGTGGCGCTTTTTTATGAACACGAAATCCCCTGGTCAGAGCTGGCGTTTCCGACTACTAAACAAACCTTGCAGTGGTTTTTCGCCGATCGCAGTGCAGGCCTCCTTCAGGCGGGTACTGAGATTGCTGTTCGATCCCGCGATATCCTCCCCTCTGAATCCATTTAAGCAATGAGTCAAATTGCATGGCTGGGGCCTGAAGATGCGTTTCCTGATCCGGCAGTCATGCCCGACCCAGACCCCGAAGTATTAGGCCTCTTTGCAGTCAGTGAACGCATCTACCCAGGGCAACTTGAGTCAGCCTATCGGCTCGGCTTGTTTCCGTGGTATTCGGATAACCAGCCGGTTTTATGGTGGTCGCCAGACCCGCGGATGGTGCTTGAGCCGAAAAACTTTAAGGTAAGCGAATCATTGCAAAAAACCATGCGGCATTTTTATCACGATCCCACATGCCATATTGAGGTCGATGGTGATTTTGGTGCGATTATGCGAGCCTGCGCCCTAAGCCCACGCAAAGATCAGGATGGCACCTGGATCACCCATGAAATTGTCGATGCCTACAGTCAGCTATTTGAAAGTGGGTTTGCCCACAGCATAGGGATCAAGCAAGGCGATCGCCTGTTGGGCGGCCTGTATTGCGTTAGTTTCGGCCGCATGGTCTTTGGTGAATCGATGTTTAGCCGCCAACGGGATAGCTCTAAGCTCGCTTTGGCCTTGCTGTGCGCTTGGTGCTACGATCATGAGGTGCCGATGATTGATTGCCAACAAGAAACTACTCACCTCCGGTCACTGGGGGGAGGCCCAATCCCGCGCACGCAATTCTTATCGCTAGCGCGCGATGCCATCAGCCAAGAGTCGATAGGTAGTCCATGGCGTTTTGATAAAACCGCATTGGAGCGTTGGATATGAGCCAAATCAATGAGCTGCCGATTACTGCGCTGCAGTTTTATGCCACTGCATCCTATACCTGCAGTTATCTTCCACAGCAAACCGCGCGCTCACAAGTTGCCACGCCATCGCATCTAGTGCATAGTGATATGTACGGTGATCTCGTCAATGCAGGATTTCGGCGCAGCGGACTCTTTACCTATCGCCCCTATTGCGATCACTGCAAGGCATGCATTGCTACGCGCATACCGGTTGAACACTTTGCCCCGAATCGCAGTCAACAACGCGCGCACCATCAACATGCCAATTTAGAAACCCACGTACTGCACTTGAGCTACACCGACGAGCACTATGCGCTGTATCGCCACTACCAAGAGCGGCGCCATCATGATGGCGAAATGAACCGCGATGATCAAGAGCAATACACGCAATTTTTACTGCAAAGCCGAGTGAACTCGCGTTTAGTTGAATTTCGAGATGGGCCCGGGGACCCAGAACCGGGGCGCCTTCGCATGGTCAGCATCATTGATATTGTCGAAGCCGGCATTTCATCGGTCTATACCTTTTACGACACCAACGTAGCCAAAGCCAGTTATGGTACTTACAGCATTCTGTGGCAAATAGCGCAAGTCAGGCAATTGAAGCGGCCCTATCTCTACCTGGGTTACTACATCGAAGAGAGTCAGAAGATGGCATACAAGTCAAACTTCAAGGCCATCGAAGGTCTGATTGATAACCTCTGGCAGCCCTTACATACGCGATAATTCGATTCATGTCTGCTTACTCCTTTTTACGCCCTGGGCTCTTTTGCCTTGATCCCGAGCAGGCCCATAACCTAGCTCTGGGCAGCATGGACCGCGCGCATGCGCTCGGCTTACTTTCCCACTTCGTACCGAAACCCGTCATCGACCCACAGATATTTTGCGGTTTGTCTTTGGGCAATCGGGTTGGTCTTGCTGCTGGCTTGGATAAAGACGGAAAACACATTGATGCCCTCGCAGCTCTGGGTTTTGGCTTTTTAGAAATCGGCACCGTAACCCCGCTACCGCAACCGGGCAATCCAAAGCCGCGCATGTTCCGACTTAGTCAAGTCGATGGAATCATTAATCGCATGGGCTTTAATAACGATGGCGTCGATGCGTGTGTTGCCCGCGTTAAGGCCTCACGCTACTGGCAATCCGGCGGTGTGATTGGCTTAAACATAGGCAAGAACGCCAGCACCCCAATTGAAGCGGCTGCCGACGATTATGTGATTGGATTAAAAAAGGTTTATGCCGTTTCATCCTACATTACGGTGAACATTTCATCGCCCAATACGAAGAATCTGCGCGCCCTGCAAGGCGAGGTGATGTTGCGCGCTCTGCTGAGCAGCATTCAGCTGGCACGTACTGCTTTATGTGACGAGCATGGTGTTCGTAAACCTTTATTACTTAAGATTGCACCGGACCTTGATCCCAACGACATCCGTTTGATTGCCGATCTACTCCTTGAATTTGAAATTGATGCCGTGATTGCAACCAACACTACGATTGAGCGAAGCGCAGTCGCACACTTAGAGCATGGCGCCGAAGCCGGCGGCCTCTCTGGCGCGCCGGTTCGCACCCTATCCAATGCCGTTATTGAATCGCTCAAACAACACCTTGGCAACCGGGTGCCGATTATTGGCGTCGGCGGCATCCTTTCCGGAAAAGATGCTCAGGAAAAGCGTGCTGCTGGAGCTAGTCTGGTACAAATTTATAGCGGCCTCATTTTTAAGGGTCCTGAACTGGTTCGGGAATGCGCCCTTGCCCTGAAATAGCAGTCTAGAGGGCCTATTTCCGGCAGCCGTTTTCACATTGTGCAATTCCCCCAAGAATGACTACAATGAAGCAATGGAAAACTCCAAAGTAGCAAAAATGGCTAAAGCTCCTGGTGAGGTTGGCAAAACCGCCATTCAGGTGGTGGAGCGCATGATGAATTTGCTCGATGCCCTGGCTAAGCATGAAGATGCGTGCAGCCTCAAAATTTTGGCGGAGCAAACTGCGCTACACCCCTCTACTGCGCACCGCATATTAAATGACATGGTTGCCTGCAGACTG
>CALRRC020000099.1:0-4572 GCA_943370515.1 Erythrobacter sanguineus
ATTTGAGTTTTAATGCGAGTGGTAATGGCGCCATTGCAACCAGCTCGACGTATTCACCGCGTATGGGTGAGAAGACGCCGTAATGAGGAAATAAGCGCTGTGCACCCTCCTTAAGAGATGGAATCACCACCCCTTTTTTGCGCCACTCATGGGCGCTGATGATGCCAAGTAATTCGCGCAAAGAAAGTACGTAATCGTTCGTCGCTTTTTCAAAAACCTCAAGGCATGCCTTCGTTACTTCTGGCGCCCGTCGAAGCGGAATAGTGTGATCGGCTAATACGGGAATCAAAATGGCGTCGAGGATTCTGGCGCGCTGCGCCTGCGCTTGACGGTGTTGATTAAAAACGGCTTTCGGCTCAATCGCATTGACCGCATCTGGGTTCAGCTTGGCATCTCTCGCTACTTTTTTTCGATTGCGCTTGACGGGTCGATCAGCCCTTCGAGCTAGAGCCTGCAGCAATTGCTTCGCATTTTGATAATCACCGCGCCATAAAAAAGCACTGCCTTCGGATGCAAGACGATATGCCGCATCGGCCGTTAGAGTGTCATCTGCAATCACTACTTTTTTGGGTGGCGGCAATCCTTTTTCTGACTGCCATCGCACATCATGAACAGTACCTTCTTCTGTCCAGCGCATGCGATTGTCACTGTCAATCATTGCTGGCCTGCAGTAAAGCGGCCTTAAACTGCTCTACCGGCTGCGCACCCTGAATGAGGATACGGTCATTCAAAATCACAGCTGGCACAGAATGAATTCCAGCATCCAAATAGAATTTCTGCTGCTCCCGTACCGCGTCTTTAAATTCATCACTAGTCAGTACCTCTGCAGCGCGCAGGCGATCCAAGCCCGCTCTGTCAACGGCATCCAGCATATTCGCAGGGTCATCCAAGTTAACGGCGAGCGTGAAATACATTCCCAATAGCTCCCGTTTCAGACGGTGCTGTGCAGCACTGCCAAACTCAAGCCCAGCCCAATGCAATAGTCGGTGGCAGTCAAAGGTGTTATAGACCCATTTGCGCCCTTCCGGATGAAAAGGGAAACCTACCTCAGCTGCACGCTTGCGAATCTGCTCTTGGTTTTCACGAACCTGCTTTGGGCCAACGCCATACTTTTCGACCAAATGCTCAATCACATCCTGACCGCCAATTGGCATTTGCGGATTTAACTCAAACGGTTGAAAGTGCAACTCGACTTGCACTTGATCGCCGAGCTCGGATAAGGCTTGCTCTAGAGCGCCCAAGGCAACGGCACACCAAGGGCATGCAATATCCGATACAAAATCAATCTTGACTGTTTTCATTTTTTTATGTGACCTGCATTACGCGGGTGGATGATCTTCTGGACCTACCTTGAGGGCAATCAAAAAACGGGAAACCATGTTGTAGGCTGCGATCACGGTGACTAACTCGACCGTACACGTATTACCTAGGGCATCGCGCAAACGTACCATGAGCGCATCATCCACCTGAATGTTTCGGGTCATCTGCAGCGTAAGTTCGGCAGCATCCCATTCCACTTGGCTAAAGCAGGCTTTGGGAAATTGCGGCGTGCCCAGCAAACGCAACGCCTCGACCTGCTCTTCAGTGCCGCCCGCCTTTCTGAAGGGTGGCGCATGGTGAAAAAACTCGTACTCAGCGCCGTTCAAAACCGCAACCCCGCACATCGCTAACTCGCGCAACTTGGGATCTAAAGCTAAGTTATTGCGAATCTCGCCCACAAAGTGATTCCACCCCTCTGCAATTGGAATGCTATGCAAGAGCATACGATCTAAATTGATGAAATCTCCGCCACGGCGTTTCCGGATCGCAGCCACCAAGTCGGCAGGCTCAGCCAAATCAATCGGAATATAGGGAATTGGACGATTTTGAGGGGTTTCAGACATGGTAATAATTTTGTATAAAAAGAGGATTGATTAAGGGCAAAGACTACCACCCAATGGCAGTGTGTTTGATAATAGAGGATGTTATTGATTACCTACCGCCAATGAAGCCGATTCTCAATATTGCCGCATACCAATTTGTTCGCCTGGAGGAGCTCGATAGCCTGCGCCAGCAGATGCTTGATGCACTCAATGCGCGCGAACTGAAAGGCACTATTTTGCTGGCTGGAGAAGGCATTAATCTATTTTTGGCCGGCACTGAGCCCCTGTTGCGGGACTTTCTGGCTTGGTTGCGCAGCGATCAGCGCTTTGCTGCCATTGAAGTCAAGGAAAGCTGGTCAGACAATCAGCCCTTTAAGAAAGCGCTGGTCAAAATCAAAAATGAAATCATTCGCATGAATCACCCTGCCATTCAACCCGAAACGGGCAGAGCCCACTTCATTACGCCCACCAAACTGGCAGAGTGGCTCGATCGTGGCACCGACGACTTAGGGCGAGAGCTTGTGATGATTGATACTCGCAACCAATTTGAGGTGGAATACGGCAGCTTTGAAAATGCGGTGCATTTCAATATCCAAAAGTTCAGCGAATTTCCAGAAGCCATTAAAGCGCATCAAGCTGAGTTAGCAGATAAAACGCTGATTAGTTTTTGTACTGGCGGGATCCGCTGTGAAAAATCGGGGCTTTACATGCGCGAGATCGGCATAGAACACAGCTACCAACTGGAAGGTGGCATCCTCAAGTACTTTGAAGATGTGGGCTCAGCACACTACCAGGGCAGTTGCTTTGTCTTTGATGAACGTGAAGCCCTGGAGCCCACCCTTGAATCGATTGGAATCGAGCAATCGATTCGTAAAAAGCAGGTGTAACTAAGTCGACCAACTAAGTCGATTTACCAACCAACTCAAAATGCTCCATGAAGGGGGGCTTAGTAAAGTAAGGGCCGACAATCGCGCGCCAATCAGTAAAGAGTGAAGACTCCCTGAAATCAACCATATGATTTTCAAGCGTGTCCCAATAAATCATGAGTAGGTAACGCGCGGGGGACTCCACACAGTGATTTACCTTATATCCACGAAAGCCTTTTGATTTGGAAACTACCGTCTCTAAGCCGCGAATAATGGCCT
Source organism: Erythrobacter sanguineus (assembly GCA_943370515.1). GTDB lineage: Bacteria > Pseudomonadota > Gammaproteobacteria > Burkholderiales > Burkholderiaceae > Polynucleobacter. The sequence continues at coordinate 3,008 of CALRRC020000099.1, forward strand.
CATTAAATTCTGCTTGCTTGCTTGGATCAATTTGAATATCGACGTGCTCTAAAATCATGGTATTTCCCCCTATATTGATGCCTCTAAGCACAGTATAGTAATCCACCGCCTATCCACAACTGTGTAAATACTCCATTGCAAGCCCCCAATCCAATCGATCCAAACCCAATCAAACTCAGTACGAGTGAGCTCTTTATTGGGTTTACCAAGATTGGCCTATCGGGTTTTGGCGGTGTATTGCCTTGGGCGCGGCGCACGATTGTGGAACAAAAGCATTGGATTACTGCCGCAGAATTCAATGCTATTTTGGGCATCTGCCAGCTGGTTCCTGGCCCCAATATTGTCAATCTTGCTGTGTGCGTTGGCTCCCGTTTTGGCGGGGCAAAAGGCGCACTCGCAGCCGTCTTGGGCTTGATGTTGGCGCCGATTGGCGTGGTCTTGCTGTTGGCCATGCTCTACGACCACTTCAGTTACCTTGAGGCAGTTCAAGGCATGCTCCGCGGCATATCCGCAGTAGGCGTTGGCTTAATTGCGGCTACTGGCTTAAAGATGCTGCGTGAAGAATTGCGCTATCCGCGGATGCTCTTGGTTGTTGTGGTGACCCTATTCATTGCTACTTGGCTTTCGCTACCGCTGGGATGGGTCGTCTTAATTGCTTCGCCGCTCGCCCTATTTATTGCTTGGCATAAAGCAAAGGGGATCACATGATCTTGCTGAGTTTGTTTCTCACCCTATCTGCTTTCTCATTGATTGCCTTTGGCGGAGTCAATGCCTTATTGCCAACACTCTTTGCGATTGCGGTCGAACAAAAACATTGGATTGATGCCGAGACCTTTGCGCATTATTTTGCGATTGCCCAAGCAGCGCCAGGACCTAATTTAATGACCGTGACCTTAATTGGATGGCATGTAAGTGGCGCAGTAGGTGCGCTGATCGCAACGCTAGCGATTTGCTGGCCATCTTCTATTCTGATCTTTTGGCTGCAACGCTTCATTAGCGCTATGCGGCATGAGCGGGCTAAACAAACCATTCAATTTGCGGCAGCGGCGCTTGCCGTTGGACTCATTCTTGCCTCGGCGTGGCAGATTGCTCTGCAGATCAATACCAATTGGGTTGCGTATGCTTTAACGCTCGGTACAGCATTGATTGCTAGCGCAACCCGCTGGCATCCGATGTACCTCATTCTGCTTGGTGCTGCTTTGGGATTACTGGGAGTAATCTAATCTTACTTGAGGGCTTGGTAGGTCATGATCCCGAGGAAGGTCAGCACAAGTGAGCCAATCACGTGCAACAAAGCAGTGCCTACTGCCCAGGTGTATTCACCACGCTGCATCATCTCCAGCACTTCTGCAGAGAAACTTGAGAAGGTCGTCAGCCCGCCCAAAAAGCCAGTAATAATAAATAAACGCCACTCTGGTCCGATAGCTGTATTGGTGCCAAAAAAGGCAACCGCAATCCCAACCAAATAACCGCCAAACAAATTAGCCAACAAGGTGCCCATGGGGAAGCCCGATACCATCCCCGCGCCCAAGACATTAAAGCCGGCACGCAATAGCGCACCGAAG
>CALRRC020000100.1:0-4522 GCA_943370515.1 Erythrobacter sanguineus
AAAGGTGTGCCCGTGGCCTATGACGCGGTGGGCAAAGACACTTTTATGCAAACCCTGGATTGCGTCTCACCGCGCGGTATGGCGGTCTCTTTCGGAGGCGCTTCAGGCTCACCTCCTTTACTTGATCTCGGCATTCTCGCAAGCAAAGGTTCCCTCAAGGTCACCAGACCAACGGTGAGTACTTATGTACTCAATCGCAGCTTGCTTGAGCCAATGGCCGCGGATTTATTCGATAAAGTCAGCTCGGGCAAGGTCAAGATTGAGATCAAGCAACGCTATGCTCTGAAAGATGCAGTACAGGCGCATCAGGATCTAGAGGGCCGCAAAACCACGGGATCGACGATTCTGTTGCCTTAATCGGATAGCAGCGCAGTATTTGTTACACTCACACCTCTCAGCGATTTTGTGCCGCTGAGTTCACCTGCCTCGGTGATGGAATTGGTAGACGTGCCGGACTCAAAATCCGGTGCCGCAAGGCGTGTCGGTTCGAGTCCGACCCGAGGCACCACAGCGCATATATGCGCTGTTCTTTTTAGATCTGATAATTCTCTGGCGTATTCGACATCGCCTGCTCAACGATCTTTTTTGTTAGGGTGGGTGAGAATAATTCAATGAAAGTAAATACAAAAGAGCGCAAGTAGGCACCTTGCTTGACTCCCAAGTGGGTGACGTTGTTGCCAAACAAATGCCCCACGGGTATAGCGCGAAGATTGCGATCGCGTTCCGCATCAAATGCGACGCCTGCAACAATACCAATGCCCATGCCAACCTCGACATAGGTCTTAATTACATCCGCATCAATCGCTTCTAGAATGATGTCCGCTTGCACATTACGCTGGGCAAACGCGGCATCAATTTTGTTACGCCCAGCAAATGCTTTGTCATAGGTAATCAATGGGTACTTGCCAAGATCCTCGATCGTAATCGAGCGTGAACTGAGTAAAGGGTGATTGACTGGCACGATTAAGAGATGCTGCCATTGATAGCCGGGTAGCGCGATAACACCTTCACAATTGGCAATGCCTTCGGTTGCAATCGCAATGTCCGCTGCGTCGTGCAAGAGCATATCGGCGATTTGTGAAGGGCTACCTTGGGCAATGCTGACGCGGACCTTCGGAAAGCGTTTGGTAAATTCCGTTAAGACTTTTGGCAGGGCATAGCGGGCTTGCGTATGGGTGGTTGCGATTACAAAGTTACCTTGATCCTGCGTTGCAAAATCCTGACCAACCCGCTTTAAGGTTTCAACTTCATCTAAGATCCGTTCAATCGAGAGTAGGATGCGTTTTCCGGGCTCAGTGAGCGAGCGGATCCGTTTGCCGTGGCGACGAAAGATCTCGACCCCCAACTCATCTTCCAGTTCGATAATCGCCTTAGAAACCCCAGGCTGCGATGTGAATAAGGCTTTTGCGGCGGAGGTCAGGTTAAATTGCTGGCGCACAGCCTCGCGGACAAAGCGAAATTGATGCAAATTCATGAAAAGGTTCCTTATATATCTTGATCGATATAGGAACTCAATTCTAAATTATCTTTCGGTATTTAAGACCGTGACACCCATTTCAGGCCAACGAGTGCCAGCAGAAAATACGCCAGGGGTGGAGTTAGGGCGGTGAGGTAGGCGGGCCATGCCCCCAGCAGGCCAACGTTGGAAAAAAGGGCATTGAGTAGCTGGAAGCTCATGCCCAGCATGATGCCGCCAAAAATCTTGATCCCAATACCACCCGCCCGCGCCTTTAAATAGGCGAACGGCAAGGCAAGTGCCAACATGACAAAGACGATGAAGGGGTAGATGAGCTTCTTCCAGAATGCAATCGCGTGGCGCTGTACGTCTTGCTTGTTTTCATTGAGATGGGTTATGAATTGCCCCAGACTGAAGATCGACATGCGTTCCGGGTTGACGAGTAATACGCCGAGGATTTCAGGAGTGACTTTGGACGTTAAGGTCATTGATGGCTTGATGGAGGTGTTGGCTGAGTAAACGGGATCCAAGGCATTTTTAGTTTGTACCTCCTTGAAACGGGTTTCAGTCACATTATTCAGTTCCCACGAACCAGTTTCATTAAAGCGACCTGACTCCGCATTGCGGATCGAGAGCAGGCGGTAGGCATCATCGAACTCATACATACGAACCTGCCTAACTTGCTTGTCCGGTTCAATTTTTCCAATATTGATGTAGCGCACACCCGGACGAACGGATCCAACACCCTCCTCGTTGCGAAGCTGGTCTTTGACCCACACCCCTGTACGAAATTGCGAGGAAAAACTGGAGCCCAAGGCTTTCATTTTTACGCGCTCCGAGAAGGACTCTGCCATTGGCCCTAGCCACTCACTCATCAATAGGGTGACAGCCACAATGGGCAATGAGATTTTCCCCAGCATGACAAGGCCACGGCGGATATCCAAGCCAGCAATGCGCAAGATAGTAAATTCAGATTGGCTGGCTAGCATTGCAAATACATAAATACTGCCAATCAATCCGGCAATCGGAATAATCTCAACAATACGGCTCGGTGCCTTTAGAAGAACATGGCCCAGCGCAAGTAAGAGGGTGTATTGCTGATTGACCGAACTCAACTCTGCCAACACATCAAAAAATAAAAAGAGGGCAACCAGCGCAAAAAGAATGAAGCCAAATGCAGCATAGATCTGCTTTGCTAAATAGCGCTCATAAATATAAGGAAAGAGAAAATTCATGGGCGCGTCAGAATGGCCGGCAACAGCCGCTTCCACCATTTGAGGGATGGATTAATCCGGTTGCGAATCAACACTGCGGCTATGAGTAAGGCAAGTAGATGAATTGGCCAGATGGCCACAAAAAAATCGAGGCGACTTTGCGAAACAAAATTTTGCGCCAAATTAAGCAAGTTGCTATAAATCAAATAGACCAGAATGGCATAAAACATAGCAGTGTAATTGCCTAGGCGAGGATTAACGTAGGCCAAAGGAATCGCAATAAAGACTAAGCCTAAGGCCATGAGCGGCAAGCCTAGGCGCCACAGCAACTCACCGAGGTTGGGAGGGGATGGATCTTTCAGAAGTTCCTGAACGCTGCGCTCGCGATCCCGTGGTGTGGGCTCAGTTAACTCTTTATTGCGCAATTTGGTCTCGTATTCATCAAACTCCAGAATACGAAAGTCGGGCTGAGTCGGCAGCCCCTCATAGCGCCGCCCGTCTTTGAGAATGACATTCTTTTCGCCGTTGGGGGTATTTTCAATAAACCCAGTTGCCGCTACTGCAATGCTCAGGCGTTGATTTCTGGAATCGGCAACGAAGATATTTTTTACTTCGCGACTATCGATATCCAGCTCTTCAATAAAGAAGACCCGTTCGGCTTTGGCCGACTCTCGAAACTGACCGGCTGTGACCATCGATACATCATCGCGTTGTTGAAAACGCTGGCTAATCAAGGCTGATTCGCGATTAGCCCAAGGCCAAGCAAACAGGGCTAGCAGAGCAATAATGATGATGAGTGGAATAGCGAAGCGCAGAATAGGCCGAATTAAACTCATGATGCTCAGGCCACTTGCAAACCATACAATCATTTCAGAGTCTTTGTACCAGCGCACCAAGACGATGAGAACCGCAATAAATAGGGAGACTGTAAGCAGGACGGCCAAGTAACCGATTGTCGCCAGGGCGATCAATACCAGCGCGTCTTCCGGATTGACGACGCCGTTTGCGGCAAAGCCCAAAATTCGGATGACCAAGGTGGTGACCATGATGGTCACCAATACCAAAAATACCCCCCCAGTGGTTAAGCTCAGTTCGCGGCGGAGGGCTTGGTCAAAAATCATGCGTTCTATGCAAGGGCGTTGGCAGAAAAGTCTAGTTTAGTGGGGAAATGCGGCACGAATCGGAGGGAAACCTACAGCTCGGAGGATAATGGAAAAAACCACTACAAATGACTTCCTTATGCAAATTCAATTTAGCACGAAAACATTGCCCCAAGCCGACTTTGATTCTGCAAAGCAGGTAAAGCCGGCGATTGCCAGTCTCGCGAGCCTCGCTACCGATTGCCTTATTTTGGGCTATAGCAAAGCCGATTTAAACAAAAAAACGCTAGGTAGCCTTTTGCTTGAATTAGATGCCTTATTGGACGGCTCCGTTACTCGGGCCAAAGTCGCTGGTGATTTAAATGGAAAAGAGGCCAGTCAGTGCCTGTTAAGGGCAGAGGCGAGCTGGTTAAAGGCCGGCGTCAAGGCCAAGCGGGTATTGCTCGTTGGCTTAGGCGATCCGAGCCCTAAAGAGGGTTTGTCCTTGCAGTCCTATGCCAAAGTAGCCAAAGCGACCTTCAAGACTCTGAGTGGCGGCGCTATTGAGTCAGCAGCGTGGTTTGTGCCGAGCTTTGGGGCGGATGCCGATGCGGTTATAAAACAAGTTCGTTTGACAGCGCAACTGGCAGGCGAGCAAACATATCGCTTTGGGGTGCGTCAACCTGCCATGAGGTTTAAGGCAGTAGAGCACGTAGACCCATTTCAAGAACTCCTCTTTGTTACTTGTAAAGATACTGCTAAGGCAGTGCAAG
>CALRRC020000101.1:0-4522 GCA_943370515.1 Erythrobacter sanguineus
AAGACCGGCAATCACCAGGCTAGCGGATGCCCGAAGGTCGGTTGCCATGACCGTCGCGCCCGACAAAGCCTCAACGCCCTGGGCAATGGCGGTATTGCCCTCAATCGCAATATCCGCACCCAAGCGGTTGAGCTCTTGCACGTGCATAAAGCGGTTCTCAAAGATCGTTTCAGTAATGGTCGAGCTGCCCTGTGCAATGGCATTCACGCTCATGAGTTGTGCCTGCATATCAGTTGGGAAGGCAGGGTACTCTGATGTACGAAAGTTCACCGCCTTTGGGCGCCCCTGCATCTTGGCCCGAATCCAATCGGCTCCAGTCTCTACCTGCAAGCCCACTTCACGCAATTTCACCAACACTGCATCCAAGGTATCCGGACGGCAGTGCTTTATCAGCACATCGCCACCGGCGGCAGCAACGGCGCACAAGAAAGTGCCAGCCTCGATTCGGTCTGGGATAACACTATGCTCTGCGCCGTGCAAGGCATCTACTCCTTCGATCACGAGCTTATCGCTGCCAATGCCAGTAATCTTGGCGCCCATTTTGACGAGCAACTCTGCTAAATCACTTACCTCGGGTTCGCGCGCGGCATTCTCTAAGGTAGTTATCCCCTTGGCCAATGTTGCTGCCATTAAGAGGTTTTCAGTACCGGTGACGGTAATCATGTCCGTCAAGATCGATGTGCCTTGCAAGTGCTCTGCCTTGGCTTCAATATTGCCGCCCTTGATTTTCATGGCAGCGCCCATCGCCTTTAAGCCTTTGATGTGCTGGTCAACTGGCCTGGCACCAATTGCACACCCACCCGGCAAAGAAACTGTTGCCTTACCGAGGCGCGCTAATAAGGGGCCCAAAACTAGGATCGATGCACGCATAGTCTTAACAATGTCGTACGTAGCCTCAAAGCTCGTGATGTTCGCTGCATTTAAGATCAAGTGGGTGCGATTCTCAGGGTCGGGGAAACTCACCTGTACGCCCATGTTTTTAAGAAGCTTGAGCATGGTGCGCACATCCTGTAGATCAGGCACATTGCGCAGCTCGATCGGATCCTTACTTAAAAGGCATGCACACAGAATTGGCAGGGCTGCATTTTTTGCCCCTGCAATTAGCACTTCGCCTTGCAGCGGAGTGCCGCCAATCATTTTCAACTTATCCATTGCGCTCTTTTTATCTTTTTCTTACTTCTAACATATTGCGTATTGCTGATTCCTTATTGACCTGCTTTTTCCGCAAACTCAGCTGGAGTAAATGCCTTAATCGATAAGGCATGCACTTCCGCTTTCATGCGATCACCCAGTGCGGCATACACCAATTGATGGCGCTGGATCAGGCGCTTGCCTTCAAACTCGGCACTGACTACCGTTGCATAAAAATGCTGGCCATCGCCCTCTACCGCAAGGTGACTGCAAGCAATGCCTTGCTTAATATAGGACTGAATTTGTTCTGGGGTTGGAAACATCGGTTACTCCATAAAGTAAAGCAATTGAATTCAATTCTGCTTAATGCCGTAATTTATACCCGGTTTTAAGCATGCGCAATGCGGCCAACGAGACTGCTAAGAAAAATCCACTGACGATAGCAAAGCTCATCCACGGGGAAACATCCGACATACCAAAAAAGCCATACCGAAATCCGTCAATCATATAAAAGAAGGGATTGAAATGCGATACCGTTTGCCACACCGGTGGCAAGGTATGAATCGAGTAGAAGACGCCCGATAACATCGTAGCTGGCATGATTAAGAAGTTCTGAAAGGCGGCCAGTTGATCAAACTTATCGGCCCAGATGCCAGCCACCAAGCCCATGCTACCTAGAATTGCCGCGCCCAGAAAAGCAAAAACGATAATCCAAATCGGGTATTCAAAACTCGGCTGCACAAACCAAGCCGTAATTAAGAAAACACCCAAGCCAACCACCACCCCCCGCACAACAGCAGCCAGCACATAGGCCGCATAAAACTCCAGATTGCTCAGCGGAGCCAGCAGAACAAAAACCAAATTGCCGGTGATCTTAGACTGAATTAATGAAGACGAGGTATTCGCAAATGCATTTTGCAACAGGCTCATCATCACGAGGCCTGGAATCAAAAAGGCGGTATAGCTAAGGTGACCATACATCTCCACCTTGCCTTCCAGTACGTGACCAAAGATCAAGAGGTACAGTACTGCGGTCAACACCGGGGCAGCTACCGTCTGAAACGCGACCTTATAAAAGCGCTTTACCTCTTTACGCAGAAGCGTCGGAAAGCCACTGCCATAGTCAAATGGAGCATGCTTCATGCGGCGTCTCCAGACATGATGTGAACAAAGACATCTTCCAAATCAGCCGCCTCACCATTTTGCTTTTTTGTCCCGCCAAAGCGAGACAGCAAATTGGCAGTGGTATCTAAAGCCACTACCTTGCCTTGCTTTAGCATCGCAATGCGCTGACACAAGGCCTCAGCCTCTTCTAAATAATGGGTGGTTAATACGATGGTGTGCCCATCGTGATTGAGTCTGCTAATAAATTGCCACAGGGATTGGCGCAACTCCACATCCACTCCGGCCGTTGGCTCATCCAGAACGATCACTGGTGGGCGGTGTACAAGCGCTTGCGCAACCAAGACACGGCGTTTCATGCCGCCCGAGAGGGATCGCATATTGCTATCGGCTTTTCCAGTCAAGTCTAAGTTAGCCATGATCTCATCGATCCACGCATCGTTATTACGAATGCCAAAGTATCCCGACTGAAAGCGTAAGGTTTCGCGTACCGTAAAGAAAGGGTCAAAAACCAATTCTTGTGGCACTACACCCAGCATGCGACGCGCTTCGCGGTGGGTCGACTGCACATCAATGCCCATGATTGAAGCGCTGCCCTGATCAGGCTTACATAGGCCAGCCAAAATGGAGATGAGGGTTGTTTTGCCAGCGCCGTTCGGGCCGAGAAGGCCAAAGAACTCGCCTTCGTGGACATTAAGAGAAACGTCATCCAAAGCTTGCAAGACGCCATACTGCTTTGATACGCCTTTAATCGATATTGCCGATGTCATGCTGCTGGCGTGCCCAACAACTCAGCAACGCCATAAACTTGGGCTAATACGCATAATTTCGGCGGTGGGCTTACCAAGACCATTTCACGCTGACCCTGTCGTAATTTTTTTTGCCATGCGATCAGTACGGCAAGCGCGCTGGAATCAAAATCGCTCAGTGCGGCGCAATCCACCCTCTCCAGCTGCGCTAGATCTCGCAGTCCATCGGCCTCGACTGCTAGGGCATTTTTCTGGGTTAGGGTAGATGGCAGGGTGTACGGCATAGCTCGTTCGTTAATTACTTGGCCGAGCAGAGGCCAGCATCTTATTGCGCTCTTTCAAAAATGCGATTAGGCCATCAATGCCATTTTGATTAATTTGGTTTGTAAATTGATTACGGTAGTTCTCTACTAGCCAAACGCCCAAAACGTTGATGTCATAGACCTTCCATCCATTGGGCGTTTTCTCCAAACGGTAATCGAGCGGAATGGGGTCGCCACGGCCCAGCACTACCGTGCGCACGATTACTTCGGTATCGGTTGGCGCTGCACGCAAGGCTTTGTATTGAACGGTTTGGTCTCGCACCTGACTTAATGCACCCGAGTAGGTACGAATCAATAGGGTTTTGAATTCTGTAATCAGCTGCGCTTGCTGTTCGGGTGTGGCTTTTCTCCAATTGGGGCCCATCGACATCTCGGTGGTTCGCCGCATGTCGGTGTACGGCACAATTTTCTTCTCTACCAGATCGACTACCCGCGCAATATTGCCCTTCTGAATTTCTGGATCCGCCTTAATCGAGGCCATGACATCGCTCACAATGCTACGAATTAATCCATTTGGAGTAGATTCGTCGATGGGGGCATTTTGGGCGCTGACGGGAGCAGCAAAGGCGAGCGCTACAAAAGCAGCCCAAATCGGAATGGCGTGGTGGATTTTCATATTATGTTCGGGCTCGTGTTTAGTATTACTTTGAATCAATACGGCCTATTTTAGCCCCCTCTGGACCCCACAGCAATCTGGCTTTGCAGAAAATGATTACTCGTACGGATTTTGGAAGGGGCGACTGCTGTCTTCATCGTCATCGCCTGCTTTGCTTTGTTCAATTTGATACTGCCGACGCTGAATATACCCATCTCGGACAAAGGAGTACTTATCAATTGCTGCGCCTTCCAGGAGATCGCCCGCTTGGTAGTAATTATTTCGGGCATTAACGATACGTAAGCCAGTTAGGCTATTACGCAAGGCAACATCGGGCAAAAGTCGAAGCAAGTAGTCGGTCTCAATATCAGCCGCCGTTCCAAAGGTATCGCGTACCGAGCTCGGCCCAAAGAATGGCAAGACCACATAGGGCCCAGATGGAATACCCCACACGCCGAAGGTCTGCCCAAAGTCGGCCTTGTGTTTTGGTAGCCCGCCAGGCGTGGCCATATCAATTAAGCCGCCCAATCCAAAAACGGTGTTCACAACTACGCGCATCAAACCTTTAGCTGCCAAACCTGGATTGCCTTGCAGCAATTGAT
>CALRRC020000102.1:0-4519 GCA_943370515.1 Erythrobacter sanguineus
TAGGGGAACAGCGGCCGAGCGAGTTTCTATTTATTAGCCACCCCAAAAGAAATATGGCCATCCGAAGATGGCCATACCGTGATTCCAAAACTGCTGACCAGGAATTAACCCTTCTTAGCCCATGCAGAGCACCAGCCTGGGCCAGCCACTTTTTTCGCACCAAACAAGCTGCAGCCACCAACAGGGCCAGAGCCTTGATACAGAGCGCAGTTCGAGCAAACTTGACCGGCTGCGTACTTAGGAAACTTTGCTTTGTTTACTTTAGTTGCATCTGCTACATAACCCAAGGCAGCAGCTTGTGGATCGGTTTCAGCAACCATGGCTTGTGCCTGAACGGTATTGCTGAGTGCAATGCTGCAAGCACCGGCAGCGGACATGATCATAAATTGGCGACGACTAGTTTTCATACATTCTCCAAAGGGTGGTACGCGTAACAATTAATAATGCAAATAAATCTTTGTGAATCATAAAACAGATGTGCCTTAAGCTGGAATACAGCTTTAAGTAACTGATTTATATGATAATTTGATTGAGAACCGTTCTCAATTTGAAAACAGCCCTACTGCGCCCTTTCAGCGGCGATCCATTAGCGCCAAAAATTCACGGCGCAAGTTAGCGTCCTTTAAAAAAGCGCCGCGCATCACGCTATTCACCATCTTCGAATCGCGATCTTTTACTCCGCGCCACTGCATGCAAAAGTGGTCTGCGTCCATCACAATCGCAACCCCAACGGGACGAATCTTTTTCTCGAGCATGTCAGCAAGGTGAACCACTGCCTCTTCCTGAATTTGGGGGCGGCACATCACCCACTCTGTAATACGGGAGTATTTCGATAGGCCAATCAGCGCCGACTCTTTGCTCGGCAATACCCCAATCCAGACACGGCCCATGATCGGGCAGAGGTGATGCGAGCAGGCGCTGCGGACCGTAATGGGGCCAATGATCATCAGCTCATTGAGGTGACTGACATTCGGAAATTTCGTGAGTGTGGGCTGCTCAACGTAGCGGCCATTAAACACCTCATTCACAAACATTTTGGCAACGCGCTGACTAGTATTGCGCGTGTTGTGATCGCTTTCGGTATCAATCACCAAGCTTTCTAAAACGGCTTGCATCTTCACCGCGACCTCATCGACCAAACCCTCTAAATCACCTGGCTCAATGAATTGGGAAATATTGTCGTTGGCATGAAAGCGGGCTTTCTTTGCCTGAATTCGACGACGAATAATGGTGGATAGCGGCACACCATCCTCGGCCTTAGACTGAATCGCCTTCTTTACAGTCGGCTTTGGTGCCACGGCTGTCTTTGCTGCCTTGAGGGGGGCACTGCTCTTACGGCTGCTGGTTTTGGTCGCGGGCATAGGATGTTTAGGTGCGTTAATGAATTAATGAATGGTAATCAAAAATGATTGCCTTCACAGGCCAGGGTTAAATCTGGAAAAAGATAGCAATGATTGCTGCTAGTGCTATGGTCCAAACGGCAGTGCGCAATTTAGGCCAGTCAGCCACATAGCAAACAATGAAAGCAATCCGCGCCAACACATAAATGATGGCCAGAAAATCAATGCGGTCTTGCGGCGCTTGCGTAATCGCCGCTATCGCGATTGCAGCAAAAAAGAAGGGGATCGATTCAAAGGTATTGGCTTGCGCGGCATTGGCGCGCGCCCGAAAGCCAGTTTGCTGAGCTAACCACTGACGCGGGTTGCTGTTATCAAAATCTTTAAAACCGAACTTGGCGATGCCTGCCGCTACGATCGGCAATAGGCCAGCAATCAACACGCACGCAAATGCAATCGTCATTCCACTTTCTCCGCGGGGTTTGGTGGCGGCGTTTTTTTCTTGCCAATGCGCGTCTCAGTGCCATTCATTAAATTGCGAATGTTGCTCCGATGGCGCCAGATTAGCAAAGCACAAACTACGCTGAGGGCAATCGCCATGGGCTGAAAGCCGAACAAGAAAACAAAATAAATCGGGCCAAAAACAGCGGCGGCCAAGGCGGCGAGTGAGGAGTAGCGTAAAAAGAAAGCCACGATAAGCCAGGTAGCTAAGGTTGCCAGGCCCAGCGTCAAATTAACTCCGAACAAGATTCCGCAGGCAGTGGCAACGCCCTTGCCTCCCTTGAATCCATGAAATAAGGGATACAGATGCCCCAAAAAAACAGCAATCGCTACGCCGCAGAAAATCCATGCGGCCGCACCTTGGGTCACCATCGCCTCACCCAATACCAAACGAGCAAGGATCACCGCCAGAAATCCCTTCAGGGCATCGCCCAGCAAGGTAAGCACCGCAGCGCGCTTATTACCCGTGCGCAGCACATTGGTTGCACCAGGATTACCAGATCCGTACGAGTATGGATCGGGCAAGCGCATGCATTTACTCACGACGACCGCAAAGGAAATCGAGCCAATCAGGTAAGCGAAGGGGATTAGCAGCCAAGTCATAACGCTATCTTAATCATTATTAATAAATTACCTTAAATCCAAGCGCTGCTTGGTGGATAAGCAATACTGAGAGTAACTAGCCCCTGGGGTGATGGTGCTGGTGAATCGATTTAAGGCGCTCACGCGCAACGTGGGTATAAATCTGTGTTGTCGATATATCGGCATGGCCTAGCAGTAGCTGAACCACCCTAAGATCAGCACCATGGTTGAGTAAATGCGTGGCAAAGGCATGGCGCAGGGTATGCGGTGAGAGCGCTACTGGAATCTGAGCAAGTGCTGCGTAACGCTTAATTAGAGCCCAAAATGCTTGGCGGGTTAGAGCGCCACCGGTATGACGACCAATAAATACCGCATCGGATGTTTTGCCGGCCAATAGGGTTGCCCGCGTTTCTCCAAGGTATTTGCGTAACCACTCTCCCGCTTCGCCGCCAAAAGGCACGAGGCGTTCCTTGCCGCCCTTGCCATTGACGATGCGTACTACGCCTTCATTGAGGCTGATTGCCACTGTCTTCAGGCTAACGATTTCAGAAACGCGCAGGCCGCTGGCATACATCAATTCGAGCATAGTGCGATCGCGCAAACCCAAGGGGGTTTCGATGTCGGGCGCCTGGATTAAGCGGGTGACTTGATCCTCGCTTAAGGTCTTCGGAAAACGCTGCGCCTGTTTGGCGGCACGCAAAGTCATGCACGGATCCCGTTTTACCCACTGGTGACGCAGAGCGTGACGATAAAACCGTTTAAATACCGTGAGGCGTCGATTGGCAGTAGTCGCTTTATCTGTGCGACGATGTGCGATATACGCTGTTAATTCAGTTTCGGTGGCGGCGTATAAATCGATGCCACGCTCGTTTTGTAGCCATTGGGCCAAGAGCAGTAAATCACGTCGATAGGCAGCGAGGCTATTTTTAGCGAGGCCATCTTCTAGCCAACAGGCATCGCAGAATCGCTCTATTGCTTCCGATGAAGCCGGCAATAATGCCGGCTCTACCTTAGCTGATGCTGTTCTCATAGACCATGTCGATGGCTACTAATCCCTAAAGTTATCAAAGCCCAATGGTGCTTCGCTAACGTCTTTGCGCAGCAAGGCCATGACTGCTTGCAGATCATCTCGCTTGCCACCGGTAACGCGTACCGCGTCCCCCTGAATACTGGCTTGCACCTTAATCTTGCTGTCTTTAATGATGCGCACAATTTTTTTCGATAAATCCGAGGTCACGCCTTTTTGAATCTTCATACTTTGCTTGCGCTTGTCGCCGCCAATCGTTTCTAGCTTGTCGTCTTTGAGGTAGCGCACATCGACATTGCGTTTGGCCATTTTGTTAATCAGGACATCACGCACTTGGCCCAATTTAAAGTCATCGTCTGCAAACAAAATAAGAAGCTCTTCTTTGAGTTCTACCCTGGAATCCGACCCCTTAAAGTCGAAGCGGGTTGAGATCTCTTTATTGGCCTGTTCAATGGCGTTCTTTAATTCCACCATATTTGGCTCGCACACTACGTCAAATGTTGGCATTTATTGCTCCTATTTACTCAAAATTACGGAAGACGAATAAGATTGTGGCATGAACTCCGCCCCAAATGCGCCTTCCTCGCCCAAAACCGCTCCGACTTCAGGAATTCCTGAGATGCTGCCTAACTTTTCTTTAAGGGCGCGCAATAGCTTTGGATTTGAAGTCCTGGCCGAGCAAGCGTATTCCATTACCGATGTCCAACAAATTAGGGTGGTGATGGAGACGATTAAGGCGGCTGGCTTGCCATGGCGAATACTAGGCGGCGGTAGCAATGTGGTCTTGCCACCCAAGCTAGCTGGCGTCACCTTGCTCATGGACATTGCGGGGCAAGCGATCACACGCCAAGATGAAAGCGGCGCTGTGGTATCGGTTGGGGCTGGCGTGAACTGGCACGACTTTGTGATTTGGACTCTTGACCAAGGTCTGCCTGGTCTAGAAAATCTCGCGCTGATTCCCGGTACGGTGGGCGCGGCACCGATTCAGAACATTGGCGCCTATGGCGTCGAGGTAGGTGAATACATTCAGTCAATTGAAGCCTACGATTGCCATTCCAAAACCGTGGTCAAT
>CALRRC020000103.1:0-4508 GCA_943370515.1 Erythrobacter sanguineus
GGGGATTCGTGCCAGGCTGGTAAGTCTCAGCAGGCCAAAAGCGGGAAGAATCTGCCGTCAGAATCTCGTCCATCAGAACCAGCTGATTAGCTTCGTCTAAACCAAACTCAAATTTGGTATCGGCAATGATGATCCCGCGGGTGGCGGCATAGCGCGACGCTTCCTCATACAAGCGAATGCTGACGTCACGAATTTGATTAGCTAGGGGCGCACCAATACGCTTCACTACTTCTTCAAATGAGATGTTTTCATCGTGCTCGCCCACGGCTGATTTAGCAGCAGGCGTAAAAATCGGTTGATCTAATTTTTGGGCATTTTGTAAGCCCGGCGGCAAAGGAACGCCGCACACGCTGCCGGTTTCTTGGTAGTCTTTCCAGCCGCTGCCCGCCAAATAACCCCGTACTACAGCCTCAACCAAAATAGGTTTGAGTCGCTTCGCTACTACCGCACGCCCTTGCACCTGCTCCACCTCGTCTGCCCTCACTACGGTTGCAGGATCAATGCCAGTAAGGTGATTTGGAATCACATGGGCCAATTTATCAAACCAAAAATTTGCCATTTGATTGAGGATGATTCCCTTTTCAGGAATAGGCTGCGGCAAAATCACATCGAAGGCCGATAAGCGATCGGTTGTGATCATCAGCAAACGGTCCTTGCCTAATTCATATACGTCGCGCACCTTGCCTTTGGAGAGTAAAGGCAAAGAGGTAATCGAAGTTACGTGCAATGCTTTTTTCATTGCATTACTTCACGATCTGCGCAAGCTGACCGGCGCGATAGCGCTCGGCCATTTTTTCGAGGGGCATGGGTTTAATCTTGGCCGCTTGACCTGCGCAACCAAATGCGGTGTAACGTGCAATGCAGATGGCTTTTGCCGCTTCGCGTGCTGGCTTGAGGTAGTCGCGCGGATCAAATTTACCGGGGTTCTCAAACAGATAACGACGAATCGCAGCCGTCATCGCCAAACGAATATCGGTGTCGATATTAATCTTGCGAACACCGTGCTTGATGCCTTCTTGGATTTCCTCTACGGGTACGCCGTAGGTTTCTTTCATATCCCCACCAAACGCCCGAATCTCGGCAAGTAACTCTTGCGGAACACTGGAAGAGCCGTGCATCACGAGGTGGGTGTTTGGAATGCGCTGATTGATTTCTTTAATGCGCGTGATCGCCAAAATATCGCCGGTTGGCTTCTTCGTAAATTTATAGGCACCATGGCTTGTGCCGATCGCAATAGCCAAGGCATCGCATTGGGTGGCCCGCACAAAGTCAGCAGCCTGCTCTACATCAGTTAACAATTGCTCGCGCGTCATCGCGCCATCGGCACCATGACCATCCTCTTTATCGCCCATCATGGTTTCCAGGGAGCCCAAAACACCAAGCTCTGCCTCTACCGTAATGCCAATCGAGTGCGAGAACTTCACCACCTCTTGCGATACGGCAACGTTGTAGTCATAACTGGCAACCGATTTGCCATCGGCTTCGAGTGAGCCATCCATCATCACACTGGTAAAGCCACTTTTAATTGCCGCCATGCAAACCGCCGGGCTTTGACCATGGTCTTGGTGCATCACCACTGGAATGTGGGGATACTCTTCTACCGCCGCGGAAATCAAATGACGTAAAAATGCTTCGCCAGCATACTTTCGCGCCCCTGCCGATGCTTGCATGATGACGGGTGCGCCCACCTCATCGGCCGCCATCATGATGGCTTGTACCTGCTCTAAATTGTTGACATTAAAAGCAGGCAATCCATAGCTGTGTTCAGCGGCATGGTCTAGCAATTGGCGCATGGATACAAGGGGCATAACACTCTCTTCTATTTAAAAGGATAAAAATTCAGGGTCTTATTTTACGTTGACAATCTTTAAGGTATTAGTACCGCCAGGGGAGCCCATCGGTGCGCCAATCGTCAATACAATCGTATCGCCTGTTTTAACGGCGCCAAGCTCTTTAAGGCGCGCCTCAACCTGCGCCAATGCCGTATCGCGATCGTTACTTAGCGCTAAAGCCAGGGGAGTAACGTTGCGATAGGTACTGAGTACGCGCTGGGTTGAAATGTTCGGCGTTAAGGCAAAAATCGGTACATGAATGTTATGGCGACTCATCCAAATTGGAGTTGAGCCCGACTGCGTTAATGCGGCAATTGCGGTTGCGTGTAGATGGTGTGCTGTAAACAAGGCACCCAAGGCAATGGTCTGATCGATGCGGGTAAAGGTCTGATCTAAAAAGTCGGTATCCAGCCTCACTTGTTCTGATTTTTCTGCCTCGATGCAAATCTCCGACATCTGCTCAATGGTCTTGACGGGATACATTCCCGTGGCAGACTCTGCCGACAACATCACGGCATCGGTACCATCCAAAACCGCATTAGCGACGTCACTTACCTCGGCACGGGTTGGTACCGGCGCACTAATCATGGACTCCATCATTTGCGTGGCCGTGATTGTAAATTTATCGGCTTCACGAGCAAGCTTAATCATGCGCTTTTGCAGAGCTGGTACAGCAGGATTGCCCACCTCAATAGCGAGATCTCCGCGCGCCACCATAATGCCGTCGCTCTCCGCAATGATGCTATCAAGGGCATCGGGTTCAATCGCTTCGGCACGCTCCACTTTGGCAATCAACTTAACCTTATTAACGCCATGCTTGGCGCTGGCTGCGTCGGCTAATTTGCGGGCATAGGCCATATCCGCGCCATCTTTTGGAAAGCTAATCGCAACAAAGTCCACACCCATTGCAATTGCGGCATCCAAATCGAGAATGTCTTTCTCGGTTAATGCAGGGGCTGTTAAGCCACCGCCAGCGCGATTAATACCTTTGTTATTCGAGAGTGCCCCACCAAGCTCCACCCGCGTATGAATCTCACCACCTTTCACCGACTCCACTCGCAATACGATCAAGCCGTCATTGAGTAGCAAGCGATCCCCCGCGCGGACGTCATTGGGTAAATTTTTGTAGTCAAGACCGACGCGCTCGTCATTACCAAGACTGCAGGCCACATCCAAAATGAAGCTCTCTCCTTCCTTCAGCATGACCTTACCGTCTGCGAACTTACCAACCCGGATCTTAGGTCCCTGTAAGTCCGCCATGATGCCGAGCTCACGACCCACTTCAGCGCAAATCGATCGGACTAAGTCATGGCGTGCGCGGTGGTCTTCAACCGTTCCGTGAGAAAAGTTCAGTCGAACTACATCCAATCCGGCGCGGATCATGTCTCGCAAAACTGCTGGCTTTTCTGAAGCGGGTCCTAGTGTTGCAATAATCTTTGTGGCTCGTAACATGAAAAGCTCCTTTTTATTCACTTCCTCGCTCAACCAACACTGCAAAAGCCGGTAATGTTTTGCCTTCCAAAAACTCGAGGAAAGCGCCACCGCCGGTAGATATGTAATCGACTTGATTTTCGATGCCGTACTTAGCAATCGCCGCCAAAGTATCGCCACCGCCCGCGATCGAAAACGCTGGGGAATGGGCAATGGCTGCTGCAATCATTTTGGTGCCGCCACCAAATTGATCAATCTCAAAAACGCCTAAAGGCCCGTTCCAGACAATCGTGCCTGCATGGGCCAGCATCGTAGATAGGCGTGCGGCCGTCTTTGGGCCGACATCCAAAATCATATCGTCCTCGGCCACCTCGTTGGATGGCACCCGATTGGCGCGCGCCAATGGCGAGAGTTCGTTGGCTACCACTACATCTTCTGGAATGGGCACATGGGCGCCGCGCTTTTCCATTAGATCCATGATTTCACGAGCTTCGTTAACGAGGTCGGGCTCCGCAAGGGACCTACCAATCGGCAGACCTTTGGCCAGCATGAAGGTATTCGCAATACCGCCGCCCACAATTAGCTCGTCTACTTTTTCAGCCAAGGCTTTCAGAATAGTCAGCTTGCTCGATACTTTTGATCCGGCCACAATGGCGATCAAGGGGCGTTTAGGATTAGCAAGGGCTCGACTTAAGGCATCGAGCTCAGCGGCCATCAGTGGACCTGCACAGGCAATCGGCGCAAAACGCGCCACACCATGGGTAGTGGCCTCAGCGCGATGCGCCGTACCAAAAGCATCATTGACATAGACATCGCAGAGTGCGGCAATTTTTTTTGATAGTACTTCGCTGTTTTTCTTTTCACCCACATTGACCCGGCAGTTCTCCAGCAGCACGAGATCGCCGGGCTGAAGATCAAAACCGCCATCAACCCAATTGCTAATCAAGGGTACTTTGCGATTGAGGATTTCTGCGATGCGATGCGCTACCGGTGCCAAGCTGTCTTCGGGTTTAAATTGACCTTCGGTTGGTCTCCCAAGGTGGGAGGTCACCATCACCGCGGCCCCAGCTTGTAGGCAAATTTCAATCGCTGGAATGGATGCGCGAATGCGGGTGTCTTCTGTAATATTGCCAGCCTCATCCTGAGGCACATTCAAATCCGAGCGAATCAGCACCCGTTTGCCTTTTAACAGTCCAGCCTGCGCTAAGTCATGGAGGCGTTTTACTTTAAAAAGGGTATCGGACA
>CALRRC020000104.1:0-4487 GCA_943370515.1 Erythrobacter sanguineus
CGCTCTTTGGTATCACGCCCTTTTTGGTGACCAATCACCATGCATGCTGCGCCGTTGAAACGGGCTAAGCCGCCAATAATCGATTGGTCGTCTGCAAATGTCCGATCACCATGTAGTTCATGAAAATCAGTAAACAGGCCGCTGACGTAATCCAAGGTATAGGGGCGCTGGGGGTGACGTGCTACCTGCGAGACTTGCCATGGGGTCAGCGCCGCATAAATGTCTTTGATGAGTTGCTGGCTTTTTTCAGAGAGCGTTTTGATCTCATCGGAGATGTCGACAGAGGACTCGTCCTGCACAAAACGCAGTTCATCGATCTTCGCCTCTAACTCGGCGATCGATTGCTCAAAATCTAAAAAAGTAGTCTTCATGCCTTGATTTTAGTATTCCACAGGGATGGGGTCGATACTTCGCCACATATACCAGGTTGCAACCGTCCTCCACGGGGCCCAATTGGCAGCCACTTCCCTAGCCTCATGGCGGCTGACCGGCTCACCGCTGAAGTAATTTAGGGAAATCGCCTTAATAAGCCCAATGTCATCTAGTGGGAGGATATCCGGCCGGATCATATTGAATATTAAGAACATTTCTGCGGTCCAGCGGCCAATGCCCCGAATGGTACTCAGCTCCCGAATCACGCTTTCGTCGTCCATATCGCGCCATTGGTTTTCATGCAGCCGTCCCGAGGCAAAGTGATCGGCCAAGTCGCGAATGTACTCCACCTTGCGACCGGAAAGCCCTGCAGCCCGAAGTGCTTCCGGCGTTGCGGCCAAAATGCGGGTGGGACTCACTTTTTTGCCAACGGCAATCACCATGCGATCCCACACTGCTTGGGCGGCGGATACCGAGATTTGCTGACCGACAATCGCCCTTGCCAAAGTAGTGAATGGGTCCCCGCGCGTCACCAAAAAACCAGTGCCGTACTTTGGGATCAGCTTTTTCAGAATGCGGTCATTTTTCATGAGCTCTTGGCAGGCTTGGTCCCAATAATCGGGCGCCATTACGCTTAAGCTAGGCTCGCCTTGGTTGGGTGACAGCGCACGCTCCGCTGCTTTACCTGCGGATTTTGCTACTGATGTTTTGCGCGCAAGCGGTTTTTTCACTGCTGCATTTTTGGCCGCTGGTTTTTTTACGCTCGTCGCCATTCGGTGACCCCTCCTGGCTTATCTTCCAAGACAACGCCTTGCTTTAGTAAATCCGCACGGATCGCATCCGCCTTTTCAAATGCTTTCGCTTGCTTGGCTGCCGCTCGGGCAGCAATGTAGCCTTCGATGGTGGGTGCGTCCAATTCACCTGCATTACCGCCTTGCAGAAAAGCGGATGGATCGCGCTCTAAAAATCCTAAAACACTGGCGAGGCTCTGCAATGCTTGGGCAAGCGCATGAACTGCATCAAGCTCGCCCGCGGCGTGCTTTCGATTGAGTTCGCTAGCGAGATCAAACAAAACCGCAATCGCATCGGGCGTATTGAAGTCATCGTCCATTGCTGCGTTGAAGCGCTGGACCCAAGGCGCAGCCAGCGTAGTGTTCTGACTTGCTGGCACAGTAATAGCGTTGGCTTGGGCTAAGGCGGTGTAAAGACGGGCAAGGCCAGAGCGGGACTCATCGAGCTGAACATCGCTGTAATTGATGGGGCTGCGGTAATGGGCACGCAGCATAAAGAAGCGAATCACTTCAGGGTCATATTGCTTTAATACATCGCGGATCAAAAAGAAATTGCCCAAGGACTTGGACATCTTTTCTTGATTGACCCGAATGTGGCCATTGTGCATCCAGTAATTCACCCAAGGTGCATCGCTGTCGCTGCGCTCTTGGCCATAAAGCGCCCCTTCGGTTTGGGCTATCTCATTCTCATGGTGCGGGAACTGTAAATCAGCGCCGCCACCATGAATATCAAAATGCTGGCCTAACAGCGCGCATGACATCGCCGAGCACTCAATGTGCCAGCCTGGCCTCCCTTCACCCCAAGGGGATTGCCAGCGCGTGTCTGATGGCTCATCTTCTTTCGCACTTTTCCACAAGACAAAATCAAGTGGATCACGCTTGCCGCTACCGACTGCAACACGCTCACCCGCATTGAGATCATCGAGGGATTTTCCGGATAGGCGACCGTAACCCGGAAAGAGCCGGACCGCGTAATTCACATCACCATCATCGGCCTGGTAGGCGATCTCTTGCTCCATTAGGCGACCAATCATGCCCTGCATCTGCTCAATATAGGCAGTAGCGCGTGGCTCTTGATCGGGCCGCATCAGACCGAGTGCGTCTGAATCCGCATGCATGGCATCGATAAAACGCTGTGTCAAGGCCGCAATCGGCTCCCCATTCTCAATCGCCCGATTAATGATCTTGTCATCGATATCGGTAATGTTGCGAACATAGATCACCTCGTAGCCACTGGCACGCAACCACCGCGCCACCATATCAAACACAATCATTACGCGGGCATGGCCAATGTGGCAAAAATCGTAGACCGTCATGCCGCAGACGTACAGCTTGACCTGACCTGAAACCAAGGGGGTAAAGGCCTGTTTGGAGCGATTGAGGGTGTTATAAATTTGCAGCATAGGCGCTAAAGAAGGGGCAAGTCGGATAAAACAAGTGTGATTTGTTAGACTGAGCGCTGAGTATATCGAATACACCCACTCTTTACCCTTTTAAGCCCTGCCACCATGACCTCAAGCCCGCCATTGCAGACACCCCCGCAAGCGAACGCATCCGCCTTGGGCGTTGTTTTGGGATTGCTCCTTATTGCATTGGCGCTGCCTAATTACGTTAAGGCTCAGGCTTTTGGCAATCCAGCGCCAGTCCAGGATCAACCTAGCACGGTGCTGGCTCCTTTTTTAGGCGGCTTTGGGCTCAATGAACCTTCCAGGCTTTCCCCGAATGCCGGATTCGACCCCCTGCCACCTGAACTCTCTGAAACCGTTGCCTTACCCTTCTTATCGTTTCTGATCATTGAGCCCGATCCCGTGGTTCGCAACGGCATTCCAAGCGAAATTGAAAAGTTGGTCAAAGCCCAAAAGTATCCCGAAGCAATCAAGCGCATCAATGAACTGCTGGTTAAAAATCCCCGTAATGTGCAATTGCGTTTTGTACTTGCTCGCCTGCAAATTGAGTTAAAGCAATATCCGGCAGCACAAAAAACCCTAATTGAAATTACCCAGCAGTTTCCAGAGTTGGCCGAGCCATACAACAACTTAGCCGCACTGGCCGCCAACCAAGGCCAATGGATTGAAGCCCGAGATTATTTAGAGCTCTCCCTCAAACTCAAACCAAGCTACGCGATTGCGTCTGCCAATTTAGGTGAGGTATACACCCGCCTTGCTGCAAAAGCCTACATTGATGCGGCCAAACAACGTACCAACCAGCGCGAATACCAACGTCGTGCCACCGCCCTGCTTGGTATTCTGAAAACGCCTCAGGCCAGTAACACCCCATCTGTACCCAACCCATCCAACACATCCAAACCCATTACCAACCCTCAAGAAAGCAAACCCAGCAATGGCACAAGTACTCCTCAAAACCAATAAAGGCGATATCACCCTCACATTGGATGCTGCAAAAGCACCCAAGACCGTCGCTAACTTTTTAGCCTACGTTAAAAGCGGCCACTACGATGGCACCATCTTTCATCGCGTCATCGATAACTTCATGATTCAGGGTGGCGGCATGGCGCCTGGCATGAAACAAAAGCCCACCCAAGCCGAGATTGAAAATGAAGCCAATAATGGCCTCAAAAACGTCAATGGCTCGGTTGCAATGGCCCGCACCAATGAACCCCATTCAGCAAGCTCCCAGTTTTTTATTAACGTGAATGACAATGATTTCTTAAACCACACTGCGCCGACCGCTCAAGGCTGGGGTTATGCAGTATTTGGCGCCGTGAGCGATGGCATGGATGTAGTCAACGCCATACGCAAAGTCAAAACGGGCAGCTCGGGATTTCATCAGGATGTGCCAACCGAAGATGTGGTGATCGAGAAAGCAACCGTTCTTGCTGAATAATTTCAACAGACCATCGATCGTTCGGCTGTCGGCGTAATCCTCCAATGCAGCACAGTCACGCCAGCGCCTTTCTGATTTCGGATTTGCACCTGACGCCGTCAATGCCCTTGACGGCGCAGCGCTTTTTTGACTTCTGTGAAAAGGAAGCGCGCGAAGTCGAAGCTGTATTTATCTTGGGTGATTTATTTGAGTACTGGGTAGGCGATGATGCCAATGCGCAATCGCCCTTCCATAGCGAAGTCAAGAATGCTTTGGTAGCCCTATCCAGCCGTATAAAAACGTATTACATGCATGGCAATCGGGATTTTTTAGTCGGCAGCTCATTTTTGAAAAAAACGGGCATGACCTTATTGGCTGACCCATGCACTGTTGAGATAGCCGGCGATGAATACATCCTGAGTCATGGTGATGGCTTATGCACTGCCGATAGCGGCTACCAGTTGTATCGGGGCTGGACGCGCAAACCATCGATTCAAAAAT
>CALRRC020000105.1:0-4479 GCA_943370515.1 Erythrobacter sanguineus
CTGGTGCGGCCTTAGGCGGCTTTGTGCGCCTAGTGGATCACATGCGTGAGGCAACCCGTCGTAATACCCTGCCAGAAACGGTGGAGTTTGTGATTCAGCACAGCGGTTTAATCCAGCACTATTTGACCGAGCGCGAAGGCCAAGATCGCGTCGAAAACTTACAAGAACTCGTCAATGCCGCTACTGCCTTTATTGCCGAAGAGGGTTACGGGCAAAATGCCGAAGCTGCATTACTACCCGGAGAAAACGACCCGGGCACGCTTGAGGCATCGCCGCTTGCTGGCTTTTTATCCCATGCTTCGCTTGAAGCGGGCGATAACCAAGCGCAAGCTGGACAGGATGCGATTCAGTTAATGACGGTGCACTCCGCCAAAGGGCTTGAGTTCACCGCTGTCTTTATTACGGGCCTCGAAGAAGGTTTGTTTCCGCACGAGAACAGCGTTAACGAAGCCAATGGCTTAGAGGAAGAGCGCCGTTTAATGTATGTGGCGATTACTCGCGCAAAAGAGCGCCTTTACCTATCGCATACGCAATCCCGCATGTTGCATGGTCAGGTGCGCTACAACATGCCATCGCGTTTCTTGGAGGAGCTGCCATCCGATTCTCTGAAATGGCTGACACCCAAAGCAAGCGATGCGCGCTGGGGTGGTAGTCGTAATACCGGCTCTAGTTGGCAGGGTGGTGGCTATACCCGTCAGCGTGATAACGAGGGTATGGATACCTTTGATATGGAGACGCCGCGCTTAGGCAGTCGCAACAAAGCCACGGAGACCGTCAAGCGGATGACTGCACCACCGCGTTCAGGCTATCCATTTACGATTGGCCAGCAGGTATTTCATACGAAGTTTGGTGAGGGCCGTGTTGTCGGCCTAGAAGGTCTGGATCTTGAGGCGCGCGCCCAAGTGAACTTCAAGCGCCATGGTATGAAGTGGTTGCAACTCAGCATTGCCAAACTGACGGCAATTGACGCCTAGCTTAGCCTATCCTTCGATCGACAACTGCTCAATGTTGTTATCAGTGAAGCAGCCCTTCCAGGTTGCAAAGAAAGAGCAATACATAATCGTGAGTCCGGCCATCGATATGGGTGCAACGATATAAGAAGCAATACTCCCTAGATTCACTGCCTCGAGTAAGCTGCCAATCATCATGGGCAATGCCACGAGAATGATGCCCCAAATCAACAGGTAATAGGCAAAGGCAGCGCGATTAGACCAGCACGCCATCCAGCTCGAAAAGATGGCTTGCATCACGGGCATTTCAGCCCAGGCGACCAAGAGGGGCGCAAACCACATGAGCATCGCAACCGGAACGTAGAGTAAGCCGCCAATGAATACTAATTTGTATAGCTGTTCCATAGCCTCAGCACTGGGAGTCTCGTCGCTCGTCAAGAGTGGCAGAAGTGCTTCAAAGTCGACGATCAGGCTAGCCAAAAAACTCAAAATTAAAATGCAGGCGGTGTAAATCAGGCCGAGTTGCAAAATGCGCTTGCGTGCCACAGTGGATGGCAATCGAAATGCAGCTAGGTAAGCCGTTGGCAGAATCCGTTCTTTTTGAATCGCTTGCCGGCACGCCGTCATAAACCCGACCGACAGGGCGGGGGTGACTAAGAGCACAGCAAAGACGCCAATCACTGGAATCAAAATAGACAGCTGTGCAAAGAAAATGTACATGAAGACCAGCATTAAAAACCCCAGCGGGTTTTGTTTAAAAAGCCAAAAGCCCTGGCGTATCCAGGTAATGGCTTCTTTATGATTTACGTGATTAAGTTTCATCTGGGTACTTTATGGGATCGATGTTGAAAACACGTTGCCTATATTGGATTGGCGGCGGCTACGTAAAATCCGCTCGAAGTGATTTGGGTCATGGGGTGTCAACATCTGCGCATCACGGGGCAAATAAAAATCCCACAAACGTGAAATCCAAAAACGCAAGGCTGCTGCCCGCAGCATGCTTGCAATGCTGGCTAGTTCATCTGGGCTAAGTGGCCGCACGGATTGATAGGCGTCAACTAATGCTTGCATGCGACCAGAATCCAGAGCGCCACCTTCTTGGAAGCACCAATCATTGATGGTGACTGCCAGATCAAATAACCATTTATCGGTGCCAGCAAAGTAGAAATCAAAAAACCCACCCAGGCGCATAGCTGAGCCTTGGCCTTCAAATAAGACATTGTCGCGAAAGAGATCGCAATGGCTAGCACCTTCTGGAAGTGCACGGTATGCGGCCGATGCAAAAAATGCTTCTTGAAAAGCCATTTCATCGACCAATAAGCTGCGTTGATCGGGGCTCAGGTGGGGCAAGATTGCTGGAACCGTTTCGCGCCACCAGTGAAGGCTCCGCAGATTGGGTTGATGCTGGGCAAAGTCAGTGCCAGCGAGATGCATCTTGGCTAGCATTGCGCCAACCATCGCGCAGTGGGTGGCGGTAGGTTGCATGCACGATGCGCCGGCGAGCTTGCTGACGATGGCAGCCGGCTTGCCTTTGAGCGTAAACAAAATGGCGCCTGAGTGATTCGCAATCGGCTTAGGCACGGGGATGCCTTTTTCAGCGAGATGGCGCATGAGCTCAAGGTAATAGGGGAGCTGGGCCGCAGATAGGCGTTCAAAAATGGTGAGAACGTATTGGTTTTGGCTGCACTCGCTGTTTGTATCCAGAAAAAAATTGGAGTTCTCGATCCCGCCCTGAATACCGCGAACAGCTGACGCTACCCCAATATCAAAGTCTGTCGCAATCCATTCCGAGACATCGCTTAATTCAACGGAAGTAAATACGGCCATACGAAGCGTGACTTAAAACGGAATGCTGATACTAGGAACGCTCAGCAAATTGTCATTAGCTTTGTTGCTCGGCCCCGGCATGACGGATGTTGGGGGCGACATTTCGTAGGTACCTAATGGGCCTTTGACTTGAACCTCTGTCGGTGCATTGGCATCGCGAAATTCCCTGACTTGAGTGCCGCCTGGATCGGTGTATTCAAACGTCGGTTTACGGGCATCCGCATTACCTAATGCGCCAGGGTTACCAACGGGGGCAGCAATCGGTTGATTATTAATGCGATTAAGCTCTGCTGGGCTTAGGGCCTGGGAATTTCCGCTTTGAGCAAGGGCAGACCCAGAAACGGCCATTAGGCTTGAAATAAGCGAAGTTGCAAGAAGGTGCAGGGTTGGGCGCATAAAGTGTCTTGGTTTTAGGTTATCTCAAGCCAGCTCCTCAGCCGAGATGGCAAGGAATTAGCAACAAGTAAGTAACTAGATTGTACGATTGCGGTATGACTAAACATAGACTCTTGTTGGTAGACGGCTCCAGTTACCTGTATCGGGCCTTTCATGGCATGCCAGACCTCCGAAATGCGGCTGGAGAGCCTACCGGAGCGGTTTATGGCATGGTCAATATGATGCGTCGGGCTAGGGCCGAGATCCAAGCAGACCACTTGGCCTGCGTTTTTGATGCCAAAGGTAAGACCTTCCGGGATGAAATGTACCCAGAATACAAGGCAAATCGCAGCTCCATGCCGGAAGACCTGGTGGCGCAAATTGAGCCGATTCATGAGTTAGTGAAGGCCTTGGGGTGGCCCGTTTTGGTGGTTTCAGGGGTGGAAGCAGACGATGTGATTGGTACGCTGGCAAGGCAAGCCACTGAGGCGGGCTGGGATACCATCATCTCGACCGGGGATAAGGATTTGGCACAACTGGTCAATCCCTCGGTATCGCTGATTAATACCATGACCGATGAAAAGCTCGATGTCGACGGCGTGACTCAAAAGTTTGGGGTACCGCCCGAGCGCATTGTCGATTACCTCACCATTGTGGGCGATGCGGTGGATAACGTACCCGGAGTGCCTAAGGCTGGGCCGAAGACTGCCAATAAATGGCTAGCGGAATACGGCGACTTAGATCAATTGATGGCGCGCGCAGATGAAATCAAAGGCGTGGTGGGCGACAACCTCCGTGCCAGCTTGCCATGGCTATTGCGCGCGCGTGAACTGCTCACCGTAAAGTTGGACTGCGATCTCAATGAGCACATCCCAGGTCTTGATGATTTGCATGCCAAGCCAGAGAATTTACCGGTATTAAAAGAGTTCTTCGAGCGCTTTGCATTTAAGACCTGGTTGCGTGATGTGGAAAAGCGTTTGAGTGAAGAAGGCGCTACAACGGTAAGTGGAGCCACAAAAAATGATGCTCCCGCATTTGATTTGGTGGGCGACTCAGGCTCATCGCCGAGTAACGCCCAATCAAAAACAAGCCATGCGCCAGCGCTCACACCAACGATTCCTGCAAAAGATGCTGCTGAGCAAAATGCGATTGAGCGTCGGTATGAGTGTGTGGTTGATCAGGCAAGACTCGATGCATGGCTGGCTAAAATAGCCGCTGCTGATTTGGTGTGCATTGATACGGAAACTACTGGGCTTGACGCTTTGGTAGCCGAGCTGGTTGGAATTTCACTCAGTGCCGAGGAGGGGGTTGCTTGTTACATCCCACT
>CALRRC020000106.1:0-4459 GCA_943370515.1 Erythrobacter sanguineus
ATAATCCACACTTTTTTCCAGTCGGGAGGCAAGGATTTGATGGAGCTTTTGTAATAGGCAATGGAATAGTGCTGGCCATCGAGAACCATAACCAAGTCGTCTTTTGCTTGAGAATAAGCAAAACCTATCCCCAGAAAGCTAGACGCTACTATGAAAACGAGTTTAGTTAAAAAAGGGATGCCCATGGTCAAAGCCACATAAATAGGCAATTATACGGACATCTAGGGGGTAAAAGTAGCCCTTAAAGGGGGGTATGCATTGTGGGCATCGGGACAGCTCACCTTATCTGCTGTCCAAGGGGGTTTGGTCCCCAACATTGGAAATCGTACTCCGCCACCAGGCCTGAATTTACGGCGTTGGTGCATCCTCAGCAGGGCCATCCATGGGCAGCGGAATCGACTCCCCGTTAATGACGTGCTTCACCCAATAGCGCGCTGCAGCAATATTAGTTGTATAAAACGCAATTTTGCTGCTCTTTTCGATGGTATAGAAGCGCTCGCCGCGTATGCGGTGCTCGGTAATGACTGGATTTTCCATAATATGAAATGCCTATTTATTCTGTCGTTCTCTTAATACGGCCATACCTGCTCTTTTGATTAGGTCTATATTGCCGCAGAATTGCCCTGCACCTCGGTAAAGCTCCTTAAGCCCATAATTTATAAAGCAATTTATTCAGTACTTCTGGTTAGAATGGGGGTATGTTTTTCGAACTGCATTTTCTAAACTGGATGTTAGATAGAACAATACCCGATGGGTCGGACTCTAGGGCTCTGGCCATTGGTCGCCCCTAGATCCCGTCATGGCTATATCGCTCAACAATAGACTTAGCCCCCAGGTTAGCCTCACACCGCAACTGCAGCAGGCCATCAAGCTCTTGCAATTGTCCAATAATGAACTAGAGCAGGAATTAGCAAAAGCCGCGGAGGAAAACCCACTCCTCGAATTCGAGCCCAATCCGGAAATCGAGTCTAATCTCAGCCAATCGAATGAACGCATCGAAGTGGTCCAAAACAATTGGTCCAATAGCAATCCGGTAAGCCATGATGATGAGGAATGGGTAGAGCGACATGAGCGCGTGGCACACAAGCAAACCCTGCTGGAGTACCTAGAAGAGCAAATTCAGTTACTGAGTATTCCCAGCCAAGAACAATCCCTGCTTGCCTATTTAGCCGGATGCCTTGATGACAGAGGCTACTTGGTGGACGACTTGGAATCCATCAATGCAGAAATTGGCGCTCAATTAATGGGCAGTGCCCTCAGCGCAAAGGAGCGCATCGAAGCAGGCCTCATCACACTGCAGACCCTGGATCCCCCCGGGGTTGGAGCACGCAACCTCGCCGAGTGCCTCTCGCTCCAAATTGATCGCATCCTCCATGAACAGAAACACAATGCCGATGAATGGATGCTTGCAAAACGGATTGTGAACACGCACTTAAATCAAGTCGGCTCTAAAGATTGGCTCAAAATAAAACAAGCCTGCGGCAAATCACAGGCCGAAGTAATGAAGGCCGTTGAATGCATACGACGATTGCAACACAACCCTGGCGGTCAATTTGAACGCGAGCATGATCAATGGGTCTTGCCCGACGTGGTCGTCAAACCAGTCCGTGGAAAGTGGGTGGTGGAATCCAATCCAAGCGCCAAACCCCGCATTTCTCTGAATACGGAATACGCCAGAATCCTCAATGAAAATGGAGGGAAGAAAGCGGATGGCGCCTTAAAACAAAAAATGCTGGAAGCGAGCTGGATCGTGAAAAACATTGCGCAGCGAGAAGAGACGATTCTTAAAGTAGCTCAAGAAATCGTGGCTCGCCAGCAAACCTTTTTCTCTATGGGCGCAGTTGGCATGCGACCCCTGGTGCTGCGAGAAATTGCTGAAAGTGTGAATATGCACGAATCAACGATTTCACGCGTGACAACCCAAAAATACTTATCGTGTCCGCTGGGTATTTACGAATTCAAATACTTTTTTAGCAGTCAGCTGAGCTCAGAAAAAGGCGGCGCCATTTCATCAACCGCAGTGCAAGCGCTCATTAAGCAAATTGTAGAGGGTGAATCCAGCGCAAAGCCGATCTCGGATACCCATATTGCAAAATTATTAAATGATCAAGGCTATGTAATTGCCAGAAGAACCGTAGCAAAATACCGCGAATCGCTACGCATCCCAGCAGTACATCTGCGCAAGGACTAACACTCAAGGAAAAATATGAATGCTATTTTTTCCCGATTTTTTAGCTTGATACATTGCTCGATCGGCCTGATCAATTAAATCATGAATGGATGAATTGACATCGGCTCCAATTGCAATTCCGATACTGGCGCCCAATATGACTTCGATCGATTGCTCGGAGTTTATATGCAGGGGTGCGGTGATCATTCGGAGCAAGCGAGCGGCCAGTTGAATTACCAAATCCGGTTCGTGCACATCCTCGAATGCCACAATAAATTCATCACCCCCCCAACGTACCGCCATATCAGTCGGCCTGATTGCGCTCTGAATGCGGGCGCCGACTGCAATCAAAACCCGGTCACCAATTGCATGCCCGTGCAGATCGTTAATGCGTTTAAACCCGTCCAAATCGATAAAATAGAGGGTTAAGGCAGTTTTCTTAGTGTGTGCCGCAGGGTTCTTTTGAGAAAAGCGATCCAAGAGACTAGATCGCGTCAACATTCCGGTTAACTCATCGCGATTAGCGGGTCCGGTCTTATGCACCCCATCCAAAAATTTCACCAGCATACGGCGCTGAAATGGCGTTGCGCTTGGATCCTGCGTCAGCAAATCAATCATGGCTTGCCGATTCACCCCTTGCAGAATTTCCTCCAAAGACGCCAGGTGGCGTTTAAATTGCTCTGCAGCTAGTGCTGGGTCCGAATCCACTGGATTACTAGCTAAGGGGACGGTAGTAGTTTTGCTGAGTGCCATAACTGACTTCAGCTCACAATGAATTATTTACAAATAATGTTTTTAACATCGCCTTCGACGCTACCAGCATCGATGGGCATTGAATTGGATTTATTCTTTTCAAAATAGACTTCATTCAGCGACCCGGTCTTCGCATCAAAAAACAGATAGGACGTTCGATAATAAAAATAGGAGTTTGCCTTGCAATCCAAGGCGCCACTGGCGCTAAACAAATTAAATGGCTTACCCTCGGGAGCGATTTGGTCCTTATTAAAGTGGGCTGAGACGGTATACCAAGTGGTAGGGCCTTCGGCCTTGCCCCAACCTGCAAGCAAATATAAGGTAGTCTCGGCATTTTTGCTCAGCACGATATCGCTATCGCTGCTCGATTTTTTTGCCGCTCTAGGATCGGCAGCTTTGCTAGTACCAGATTCTTGAGGGGGCTTTGCATCTGCGCTGTATGCCAAAGTCAACAAAACACATGCAGCACTTACAAGCAAAGCCGATTTAGATTTACTAAATAAAAAACTCACTTTGAGTCCCTCGCAATCTGTTTCGCGGCCCAAGTTTCAAACGCAGGCAGGATTGCTTCACCTTCCGTAAAACCAAAATACCGCGTTTTGCCATTTTCGATCATAGCGGCATAAACCCGTCCCTTACTAGGATCTATTATGTAAGCGGCCTGCGATAACGCACATCCCAATTTTTGGCATCCTGAACCAAAAATAGATGGCCCTACATAAACTATAGGTGCGCTGTCCTCAAGGGCAGTAATGAAGGTTTGGTAACTACTGCCAAGCAGATATTGAAATAGAGGCTCATTTATTGCGCGCTTTACAAACTGGAGCGAGGAGCCGCCGACGACCAATGGTGAATACGTGGCAATCTGCTTACTTAAATTTGTAAACTGTTCGCTTTGCTCACCCTGCACCACTTTCGTTGCCTGTTGCTGACTTGATTCAGCGGTGTATTCCCAAACTTTAAAAACGAAATAAATCACTACCAAAGTAGCTAATGCATACAACAAGCCCTTAGCAATTTTTTTTGCTAAGGACATTACCCGAGTTACGATCGTTTGGGGCTTGCTATCCATGCTGCGAGTCATCTTTAAGAGGGAATCATTAAGGTTTGAGCCAACAAGCTAGCTCAGCGTTACTATAAAGCATAATCTTTAGATTTCCAGCAATTAGTAGGCTTGGAGCAAGATTTGCAATAATCTAGGGTATTCGTGAATGTCGCCGAGCTGACGCTGCAAACGATTCGCACAAACACTATTTTGGGATAAATATGGGCAATTTGGATGACGCAATCAAGGAACTAAAAGAAATAAATGCGCACATGGCTGAGATTAGCTCTACCCTTGCACAAAGAGACCGCAAATCCGATGAAAGCCTGAACGTGATTCGAAAGGACCTTTGGAATATTAAGAATATTGTGGCAGACGAAAGCATTCAAAATAGGATTGTTCAAAAGGGGGTCGAACGTGCGCTTGCAAAAGGCTTTGGATACCTTTTAATCTCTGGACTAATGCTATATGTTATTGGTAAATTTTTGATT
>CALRRC020000107.1:0-4439 GCA_943370515.1 Erythrobacter sanguineus
CGGGTGCAGAGCCCATCGATTTATTACAAAATCAAGAAATCGATATTGCAATTTCATATCAAGCGGCAAGAGTAGGTCCAGGCATTACATCTTTCTCTTTAGGGGATGAAACGATTGCGCCGCTGTGCGCTCCCGAGCTAGTTGATTCAAGTATTCCAATAGAAGAGCTGATGTGCCGACTCACCCTGATCGAATCATCCCTCAATCACCACACCTGGGGGCAATGGTTCGAACGCAACGGCCTAAAAAACCCATCCACTCGGAAGATGGCATTTGATCGTGCCGCCTTATCCATATCCGCAGCCGTCGACGGCATGGGGGCAGTACTAGAGAGTACGCGCTTTGCTGAGCGGGAACTCTCTCGCGGGGAGCTGGTCATGCTGGGGGCAGATGTCTTTTTACCCACTACGGATAAAACGCATTTTTTATCGTTTCGGTCGAATACCAAAAACAGTAAAAAAATACAGCAATTTACTGAATGGATTTGCAGAGAAGCGGGGGTAACAGAACAATAAATGAAATCACCCGTCGTTCTATTCATACTCAGTGGCATTTTATTTGCAACCTTAGATGCCATTGCCAAAATACTGGTTCAAGAAACCAATCTCATTGCCGTCGTTTGGTCGCGTTTTTTTGGTCAATGCCTCTTAGCACTGCCGGTTGCCTGGCACTTCTTAGGCTCCCATTTTTGGAAGACCCATCACCTTCAACTGCAACTGTTTCGCTCTGTTTTGCTGGTAGCGACATCCAGCTTATTTTTTGCAGGCCTCTACTGGCTGCCCTTAGCAGAAGCCTCCTCCATTACATTTACGGCGCCAATTTGGGTGGCGATTCTATCAAAACCAATACTGGGAGAAGAGGTTGGATTAAAGGAATGGCTCATCGCAGGCGTTGGCTTTATGGGCATCTTGTTGATTGCAAGGCCTGGTACAGCCATTTACCACTGGGCCGCCCTACTG
This sequence comes from Erythrobacter sanguineus, assembly GCA_943370515.1. GTDB lineage: Bacteria > Pseudomonadota > Gammaproteobacteria > Burkholderiales > Burkholderiaceae > Polynucleobacter. The sequence continues at coordinate 960 of CALRRC020000107.1, forward strand.
CTGGTGCTGATGGCCTTGGTGAATGCCATCTTCCAGCTCATTACCCGAAAGCTCACGCGCGATTCGGCCTACACCACCTTCTTTTATAGCGGCCTGGTTGGGCTGGGGCTCGCGAGTGTACTGCTGCCATTTGCGGAGCCACTTCCCAATTTATCGATAACGGCGTGGATACTATTTGCTCTGTTAGGCCTGCTGGGCGGTTTAGCCCACCTGCTCGTGGTGCTGGCTTTCTACCAAATGCGCCCACATAAACTAACGCCACTGGTATTTTTGCAGTTAATTTGGGCGATTGCCTACGGCTACCTTATCTTTAACGAACTCCCGGATGGATGGAGTTTTATGGGCATGGCACTGATTGCCGCATCTGGCGCTTGGCTGATCTGGAACCACCACGCGAGTGCTCCAGAAAAGTCCGAAATGGAGGTAAGATGACCACAAAATCCAGCAATTGGATACACTGCCTTCATACACCTACATGAGAGGCCACGCTATGCCTGAAATTCTATCGGTCACATTTGTTATTCATGAGCAATGGGTATCGGGCTTTGAAACGGCAATCCTCATCAATGCACAGGCATCACTTAATAATGAACCGGGGTGCGATCGCTTTGATGTATGCAGAGATGAAAAGAATCCCACTGTGTTTTATCTTTATGAGATTTATCACGACAAAAAGGCAGTGGATGCTCATCGCGCATCACCGCATTACCTGATCATGAAGGAGACAGTCAAAGACTGGGTGATCTCCTGCGAGGTCAAGCAATTCACCCTAATCAACTCGGGCGCTGAGAAATGCGGCTACCCCTTCGTATAAATTAAAAAACCACCCGAAGGTGGTTTATTTAATTGCTTGCTTCTTTTATTTAGAAGGACAGGCATTCGCTAATGGCTTACCTGCTACACGGTCTTTAACCCAGGTCAAATACATGGGGGCTGATAACCCCGGGGTTGAGAAATGCGTTTGCTCACCCGGCAACTGAATACGCTCAATATTGCCACCCATGGCACACATTTGTTTTTGATACAGTTCGTGCATGATTGGTGGAACGGCAGTATCTTTCGTGCCCCAATAAATCACCACCGGTGCTACCGACTTCACGGGCAAAACGCTGCCATCAATAAGGGCTTTCACCCAGGCCATGGTATTCACAGGCTTATCACGCAGGAGTGTTTTGAACTGATTACCATAGGTGTAATTGAAAGTATCGGAAATCACGTGCATGCATTTGTTCATGAGCACTTGATCGAGCACTTTGGAACCCGGATCTGTGAATAGATCACTGAGCTTTAGATTGGGGTAGGCTGCTTGAGTGCCCCACATCGTCATCGCAAAATGGGAGAAATTAAATACATTGTCAGAAAATAATTGAATCAGCCCGTTAATGGCTTTATCAGCCGACGCCTGATCTTTAGTGGCATTTTGGATCATCACCCCAGCATCATCGGGGGCCATGGCAACAAATCCAAGCACCTGTAAATCATCGGTCACGGCACCCTTCTTGTTGAGGTAGTCCCCTAAGCTAGCGGCAGCAATCGTTGCGCCGCCACCCTGCGACCAACCATAGAAAATGGTGCGCTTACCAGCACCCGTATCTTTCATGGAAATTGCCGCGCGCGCTGAATTAATTAAATCGCGACCATTGGTACCGGCCACTGAATACTGATGTTTACCGCCACCGCCCAAGCCTTGATAGTCCGTAGCTACGATGACATAGCCCTCTTTAATAAACTCTTCAAGATTTGGAATGCCATAGTCTGTCCACGAATTACCACCCACCAAGAAATACTGATTGAGCGGCACTACTGGATTGGTTACCTGGGAAGGTCCACAATTTTGTGCGGTTCCTGTCGTACCATGCGCCCATGCCAATACGGGGCGCCCCTCTTTGGGAGCCTGCCCCACTGGTGCAACCACTAGGCCAGTAGAAATGGTTGCCCGCCCAGCAACATCCGATGAAATATAAGCAATCTTCCAAGCCTGCGCGCCCTTGACTGGGGTGGCAATTTTTTCTTGTTTGATGACTTGCCCTAATTTGCCTTCAGGCGTCATTTTCATGACATCAGCATAGAAGGGTGGCATCGATGGATTGGCATGAACTACGGCAAAAGAAAAACTCAAGGTAGCACCAACGATTAATGTGGAAAGTAGCTTTCTCATATTCAACTCCAGAGAATAGAACGTATTGAAATGGGGTGATTTATTTCAGAATGACAACGGTCGCTGTTGCTCTTGCGCCCCAGCCCGATGGGCCGCCTGGTGTGTTGCTCACGTAATACATGGGGCCGGCACTAAAAGAAAATGGTATGCCGCCAATTACGGTTAACTTAGAAGCGCCAACGTAAAGTGGATTGGAAGTACGGCGTGTATCGTAGTTATAAAGGGCTTCCATATTAGCGGTAATGGTCAATGCTTCTTTATTCGTGTAAGCAAGAAATGGCTGGCCATATAAATTATTTTGTGTTCCAAACGCAGGATTACCGCCTACTTCCCACGATTGGTAGCCAAGCAAACCATAGGTCCACGGACCATGGCGATTGAGCACTACCCCAGTAACACCCGCACCCGTTTGCTGAGAGCCGAACTTGCCGCTATTGCCCGAGGGCGATTGTGCATAAGGGCCAACTCCCCAGATCCATGAAGAATTGGTATTTGGCGCATAAAACGATTCGATGGTGACGTTTGCAATACCGTAACCAGAATAAGGCTGTCCGCTCGCACCCTGAACGTTCACCTCTCTAACACCAGCCACAATGGGGCGTACGATGAAAGTATCACCACCACCCAAATTAAATGGCATAACCGGCTGAAATAACAATGTTTGCTCGGAGCCGCCTTGATTCCTTCCCACGCCACGACTGAATTCGTACTGCAATGGTACTGAGATCATATTAGCAATCGGGTTTGCTAATTTTTTCGCAATGCCCACCTTGTCAATTTCGCCACTAGCCGCTGGCGTAGTACCGGGCTTTACCTCCTGTGCGAACGCAGTACTGATGGAGAGTGCGGCTACCAATACAGCAGCGTTAATGGTGTTGAAGGTGTTCATATAGGAATTTTTCTAAGAATTAGAATTTAAAGGTAACGGCAACTTGTGGTCCAAGCATGGTGGTCTTTTGCAACACACCACCGTCTTTCATATCGTAATACAGGGCACGATAAGTCAGAGAAGCATCTACCACCTTATTAAATGTCTTCCCAATACCAGCCATGGCCTGCCAGGTTAAATTGGTGGTACCGCCGCCACTGCCAATATCACCATAAAACGGGATATACCAAGTCGAGTCAGCAATCCGGTAACGGCCCTTGGCGCCAATAATAGGATCAACCGTTGAGGTTTTCTTTGAAATCGACCGCTTAATCGCAGTGCCCTCAACAGTTAAACCCAAGGTTGCAGTGACATCAATTGCCCGCACACCCAACAAGGCATCAACGTAGGCATCTTTTGTATTGGCAAGCGTATACGAAAAAGCGCCCGTTAA
>CALRRC020000108.1:0-4384 GCA_943370515.1 Erythrobacter sanguineus
TGATTTTGGTCGCAAAAGCCCTCTCGGGCGGCCGAGAAATCCCCCATGTGCTGGATTTAGCCGCTGTCGTCGAGTTTATTCATACCGCTACCCTCTTGCACGATGATGTGGTGGACGAATCCACCCTACGCCGTGGGCGGGAAACTGCCAATGCGGCCTTTGGCAACGCTGCCAGTGTGCTCGTAGGCGATTTCTTGTACTCCAGGGCATTCCAAATGATGGTGGCCCCCAACGACATTCGGATCATGCAGATTTTGTCCGACGCCACCAATACGATTGCCGAAGGGGAGGTCTTACAGCTTCTCAATATGAATGATCCTGAGGTGGATGAGTCTAGCTACCTTCAAGTGATTCGCTATAAAACGGCCAAGTTGTTTGAGGCTTCTAGTGAACTGGGCGCTATTTTGGCCGGGGCGAGTAATAGCGAGCGTGAACTCGCTGCTGCATTTGGTCGGCACATTGGTACGGCATTTCAGTTGATGGATGATTTACTCGACTACACGGCGACTTCCACTCAAATGGGCAAAAACGCGGGGGATGATTTGCGCGAAGGAAAGCCAACACTCCCTTTAATTTACTTATTGGAAAAGGGCAGCACGGAAGAGCAACTGTTAGTGCGCTCGGCCCTTACACAGAACACCGATCTTCCGGAAGATGTATTTGAGCAAATTCTGACTGCGGTCCAGTGCTCTGGCGCACTGGAATACACCCAGCTGGCTGCCAAACGCGAAGCAGACCTGGCGCTCGGCAATATCAAAGCCTTCCCCAAGAATGCGGCTACAGACTCCTTGATTGCACTCTGCGAATACTCTCTTGCAAGGCAAATGTAGCGGTTTGTTTTAGCTCCTTTTCCAGACAGCACTAGTCAGATAAAATAGTCCTATTGGCATCGCCATAGAGCAATACAAAACGGAATGTAGCGCAGCCTGGTAGCGCACCTCGTTCGGGACGAGGGGGTCGGAGGTTCGAATCCTCTCATTCCGACCATACCCCATAGATTGATTTATTTGCCCACCGTTTTTAATCGCAAGGCCTTGGCTGTTTCACGCACCGCCTCTGCCTCGGCTTTCAAGCGCACCACCTCTTCAGGAGATAAGCGCTCAATATTCGAATAGTCGAGCTTCCAGCTTGGATCCTCGCTCCAGATTAGCGGCGACTGCATCGTGGTTCGAGGCCCGACCGCCGACTCCAATAAACGCAATGCCAACTCAAAATTGAGGGCACGTGACTCTGGATCATTTGGTCTTGCCGCAGCATTGCCCAGCGGAAAATCACTAAAGAGCATACGCGGTACACCGCAGTACTCAACAATGTCTTTCGCGCTCGCCATCACGACAGTGGGTATCCCTGCAGACTCTAAGGCCCTGGCCAGCAAACTTTGGGATTGATGGCAGATCGGACAGTTGGGGATTAATACCGCAACATCGACTGCGTCTGCTTGGCACATTGCAATGATGGCGGGCGCATCGATCTCGACGGTATGGCGTTGGCTACGATTGCTGGGTAATCCATAAAAACGGGGTGAGAGCGATGCAATTCGTCCTGATTGCTGGGCGGCCTGTGCTGCCTCATACGGAAACCAGCATTCACTATCGCTCATATTGGCGTGCTGGCGATCAATCCCAACATGGGCAATGCGTAAATCCGGCTTACTGGTCATTGATCCTGCATAAGGCTGATAAAACTTTGCACTCGCGTTGTATGCTGCGCCTGCACCTTGCGGACCCTTATCTGCCTGATAAGGCGCTGCCGTTGTTACCAAGGCCAATCTGGATGCGCTCAGCGGTTTTTTAAGCGGCGTAAATGGTGCGTCAATGTAATGCGCCCAGACATAGGGATTTTCATAGCCTAAGCCTAAGTAGTAGCTTCGGGTGCGCAACATGTAACGCACGGGTTGATCGAATTCCGGTGCAAAACGGATTTCAGCTGGAGCCGCAGACTGGGACATAACCGATCCTTGATAAGATAGAACGCATTCAATACTGAAAACAAGAGGAATTCATTATGACGCAATGGGTACGCTATCAGCACCAAGGTCAGATTGGCTTTGGGCAAGTTCAGAACGATCAAATCACGGTGTACAGCGGCGACTTGTTTTGCAATCCCACCCCAACTGGTGCCACGCTAAAGCTATCCGATGTCGTAATTGATATTCCGTGCGTGCCAACGAAGATGGTTGCGCTGGTTGATAACTTCCATGCCCTGGTGACCAAGCTTGAGCATGCAGTACCAGCGGAGCCACTGTATTTCTTAAAATCCAATAGCTCATTTCTGGCCGCCAATCAAACCATTCGCATGCCCAAGTCCTACTCCGGCAAAGTGGTGTACGAAGGCGAAATTGGCATTGTGATTGGACGGCGCTGCCAAGGCATTAGTGAAGCCGAAGCGGCCTCTGCTATTTTTGGCTACACCTGCATTAATGATGTCACCGCGATTGAAATCCTCAACCGCGATCCCGGCTATGCCCAATGGACTCGCTCGAAGAGTTTCGATACCTTTGGTGTCTTTGGCCCCTACATCACCACTGGTATCGACCCAAGCCAATTACACATTAAGACCATCTTGAACGATCAGGAGCGCCAGAATTATCCAGTAGCCGATATGATTTTCCAACCTGCCAAATTGGTGAGTTTAATTTCCCAAGACATCACTCTGGAAGTCGGTGACATCATTGCCTGCGGCACCTCCGTTGGTGTTGGCTCGATGAAGCCTGGTAGCAAGGTCAGTATCGTGATTGATGGCATAGGGCAGCTCGACAATACATTCGAGTAAACAAGCAGGGCTCATAAAAAAGCCTCAAGGCATTGCTGCTTTGAGGCTTTTTTCTTTACTACGAAACTAACTCTTTAACGCTCTAGAAATCCACATTACTGAATCAGTCAGGTTTAATACCCTGCCGCAAATGGCAAAGCCAAACTGCCATTGGATGCTTGGACGTTTTCATCCAGCACTTTAGTTAACGCAAAAACCGTACTAAGGCATGGCGTTGGGATCTTAGTGATTTGACCGAGCTCGATAACAGAACCCAGTAAAGCATCAATCTCGAGTGAACGACCCGCTTCTAAATCTTGCAACATGGATGTTTTATGTTTGCCGACTTTTTCAGCGCCGCCAATGCGGCGTTCGATATCCACACGGAACGTAACGCCCAGCTTCTCTCCAATAGTTTGTGCCTCGGCCATCATGTTGCGAGCCAGATCTTTGGTGAGTGGATGGCGACAGATTCCTTCGAGGTGACCATGCGTTAGGGCGCTGATTGGATTGAAGGTCATATTGCCCCAAAGTTTGAGCCAAATCTCAGCGCGGATATCTTCCAGAATCGGTGATTTAAAACCAGCGGCGGCCATCAACTCGGAAACCATCTTCGCCCTATCGGACACGGAGCCATCAAGTTCACCAATCGGGAAGCGCGTTCCTTCCACATGGCGAATCACACCAGGCGCTTGCGTAAATGTAGCGGGATACACCACGCAACCCAAAATATTATTGGGATTAATGGTGCGCATGATGAGGCCGCCCGCATCTACCGTCTCAACCGAGTGGTCTTGATACTCGCCAGGCAACTTTTGAAAGTACCACCACGGAATGCCGTTTTGCATGGGGATCAAGATCGTATCGGGGCCCATGATCGCCGCCATATCGTGCACGACAGGCTCCACTTGATGGGCCTTGACCGCCAAAATAATGATATCGGGCTTGCCTGCGTCCGCAATCTTTTCAACCGCAGTAACGGTGGCATGCAGGGGCTCAGGCTCTTCATTTGTAATGAGAGCCAGTCCTCTTTCCTGAATTGCTTTTAATGTGGCGCCACGGGCGACCACCGTTACATCATTGCCAGCTCTCGCTAACATGACAGCTAGGTAGCCGCCAATGGCCCCACCCCCGCCGATCACACAGATTTTCATAACAACTCCATAAGAACAAAAAATTTTTCATTGCATCCAGCGTAGGCAACTGCTGCTGTGAGATCTCGCAGAGCGGATCCATCACAGCAAAACACACATTATTCAAAACGGCACTTACGTCGAACGCAGTGCAGAACGGGGGACTAAACCACCCAGCAGCATCCCAGCGATGCTGGCTAAGAGTCCCGCCAATTGCGGCGGTAAAGTAGCTTCAGGAGCTAATATCTCAGCCCCAATCCAAACTGTCAAGCCAAAAACAACCGCGAGCAGGCCGCCCAAGGAATTGGCCTTAGACCAGTAAATTCCGAAGGCAAGGGGTACAAATGCAGCAACTAAGGTGACTTTATACGCACTTTCGACCATCTTAAAGATCGATAGCTCCGAGTTCATTGCAAAGAAGGTAACCGCTACTGTGAAGAAAAGGACCGTAATTCGCATGATTTTTAGCAAACCTTGATCACTTAAGTTCTTATAAAACC
>CALRRC020000109.1:0-4380 GCA_943370515.1 Erythrobacter sanguineus
GGAAAAGAAAGCTCGGCCTGACGCCCAATCAGTAGGTCAATGAAATTCATAGTAGTTCCAATTCAGCAGCAATACCAAGGTGATCCGATAACCTAAACCATTCCTTCAATAAGTCTACCGAATGAATGCGTAAACCGCGAACATAAATCCGATCCATCGGTAGAAGGGGCCTAATGCTAGGAAAGGTTTTTGCGGGCGAACCGGTTAAGGCCTCAAACGCTTCTAAAAATCCGGCATCGCGCATAGGCTTACTTACCCGGTTTCGCCAATCATTGAAGTCCCCCGCCACAATCGCAGGACCGCCCTGGGTCAAGCTATTAATGTACGAGATGATTTCCACCAACTGGCGTTCACGACCCCGCTCAAACAAAGCCAAGTGAACACAAAAGCAATGAATTGGGGCATCACTGCCAGGCAACTGAATCGAGCTATGCAACAAACCGCGGCGTTCAAAACGATAGGCCGAGATATCGTAGTTAAAACCTTTGTGTAAAGGATGTTTAGAGAAAATGGCATTGCCATGGTGCCCATGGTGGTACTCGGCATTTTTACCGTAGTGCCAGTCATGCCAAAATCCTTCGGCTAAGAAGTGACTTAATTCATTTGCAGGCCATTGCCCAAAGCGCCGGATACGGCCCCGATGCTCTTGTTGAAACTCTTGAATGAAAATCAAGTCTGGGTTGTGTGAGCGCATCTCCTGCTTCAAACGGTGAACCGTGGAATGCGCATGCAGCGCTGAAACGCCTTTATGCATATTGAGGGTCACAACACGCACCCGATTGTGTGATTGCGAGGTCTTACTGGGATGCACTTTGACGGCGTACCTTGGCGTAATAAATCTCGGATTCCACAAGCTCTTGGCACTGCATGCATTTATTGCAGATCGATGCCTGCTCTCGTAATTCTTCGATTGAATTAATGGGGTGCGTATCCAGATACTCCCGTAAATCCAGGTCCACTATGCCATTACAAACACATACTACCTCTGCCATTCCGCTTACCTAATCGTGCTATCGGTTGTACTTCATCACTAAAAGCCCCATTACTTGATTGTGCCACCGCTACTAACGAGGCTTGCTAGAATTAGGCATGTTAATCGCCTTTCAAGACGCCCTAGCCTTACTAACCCAGTTTGATCGGGGTGTTATCAGTATTGTGCTGGTCTCCCTGCAGGTCAGCTTCACCGCTTTAATATTAGGCACCCTGGTTGGCCTCCCCCTAGGCGCTTGGCTAGCAACCGAGCAATTTCGGGGCAAGCGCGCGCTGATTATTACGATCAATACTCTTATGGGCGTCCCCACCGTGATTATTGGGGTGCTGGTGTATTTAATCTTATCGCGCAGTGGCCCATTGGGCGAATTAGGCTGGCTGTTCACCGTCAAAGGCATGGTGGTGGCTCAATTTCTGCTGACCACGCCGTTGGTAGCTGCTCTGAGTAGGCAGGTCTTAGAAGACGCCTGGCAGATTCACCGCGAAACCTTTTTATCCCTCCGTTTCACACGGTTTGGCTATATCAAATGGTTGCTTTGGGATTGCCGTTTCTCGCTCACCATTGCGATCTTGGCAGGCCTAGCTAGGGCGATCTCTGAAGTGGGAGCCGTCATGATTGTGGGTGGCAATATTCTGAACTCCACCCGTACGATGACGACTGCCATCGCCCTTGAAACCAGCAAGGGTGATTTACCACTCGCACTAGCGCTCGGTATCGTGCTACTAGCCATCGTGCTACTAGCCAATTTACTCACCTTCGCAGTTCGATCAATTGCAGAGAAGCGCTATGGTTAATCACATGACAAACCAAGCAAAGCGGATTGAGTTGCGAGATATTCAAATTGTGCGTGATGGGCGCACTATTTTAGATATACCGAATAATGACATTGAGCTCGGCGGGATAACCGCATGCATTGGCCCCAATGGGGCTGGCAAGACGACGTTTTTAAAACTATTACATGGACTAATTAAGCCGAATGTGGGCGGCAGCCTCGGCTACGCTGATGGTATTCGTAGCGCATTAGTGTTGCACCATACGCCCATGATCAAAGCCAGCGTTCGATGCAATATAGGTCTTAATGGCGTGCGCAAACCGTCCGAAGAGGAGATTGATCTGGTGCTGCAAGAAGTAGGTTTAAGCCATTTACAACATCAGCCAGCACACCAACTTTCAGCCGGGGAAAAGCAAAAATTATCCCTAGGCAGGGCTCGCTTGCAAAAGCCTAATGTACTGATTCTCGATGAACCAACAGCCAATTTAGACCCGGCAACGACTGTCCAAGTGGAGGCAATGATTCGCGAGTTTGCCGCATCGGGCTGCGATGTCCTGATTAGCTCGCATCAACTTGCGCAAGTAAGGCGCTTGGCTGACTCGATTGTGTTTATTGACGGTGGACAAATCATAGAAAAAGGGGCTTGCGCCCCCTTCTTTGCACAGCCTCAAACTGAAGCAGCACAGCGGTACATGCAGCGCGAACGCGCTGCAGATTAAATCACTCTACTTTTTTGCAGCCGCTGGAGCGGGCGCTGCTGCTGGAGCAGGTGCCGCGGCTACTGGCGCTACAAATGGGGGTGGAGCTACGCAAGCTGCGGGCGCAGGTGTTCCAGCAGTCTTGTAGCGGTTCGCAACTGCATTTTCAGACTGACACAATTGATATGCACTCACTTGGCCAGCGTAGGCTGTTTTCGCAGCCGCTAACTGTGCTGCTGCAGCCTGCTCTGGTGTTGGTGCAGGTAATTTTGCAAATACTCCAGTTGCAGTGAATGCGCAAGCAAGAAGTGCGATGGTCTTTTTCATAGCCAATTCCTTATTTAACTTTGTGATACCAAGCTTCATGGTGTTCTTTTGCCCAGGTCTCATCGACATAGCCGGTTTTCATGCCGTCGATTGAACCTTGCATTCCAATACTACCGATGTACATGTGGCCAAAAGCCATCGCAGTAATGAGCAATGCGCCTACGGTGTGAATGATGTGCGATATCTGCATGGTGCCACGCCAGTACTCAAGGCCAGGTACTGGAACGATCATATCTAAAACCCATCCGGATGCAGAAACTAATCCACCGAGGATAACCATGCCGAACCAGAACCAGAACTTTTCGCCTGGGTTGAAGTAGTTAGCTGGGACATGCTTACCGCCGAACATGCCGCCAAAGGACTTAATCCATTCCCAGTCACCCTTTTCAGGCATATTGCGTTTTGCAAATTGGATGAAAAACGCAATCAAACTGATCGTGAAGAGTGGGCCAACAAAGTTGTGGATATTCTTACTAACGAGTAACAAGATACTAAAGACGCTAGCGCCCAACAGATCAATCGCAAAATACTTGCCGTACAGAATCAATAAGCCGGTGATGGCAAGCGCAATAAAGCTAAATGCCATCGTCCAGTGATTAACGCGCTCAAGGGTAGTGAAGCGCTTAATTTTCCTACCTGTCATTGGCTCATGCAGCTTAATTTTCCCTTTGAGCACGAAGACTGCCAAAATGCCGCCGGAGGCGAGTGCAAGCAACCAAGCTCCGTACACAGTGATCACACCGTTACGAATCAAACGCCACTGCTGCCCTGATTTTTGAATGAGCACACCCGCCTGCTTGTCAGGGATGCTAACGAAGTTAACATCATCGCTGTTTACAGTACGCCAAATCGGCGCGCTGTTTCCGGGTTGATTTTGTGCCGCTTTGCGTTGCGCCTCAATGGTTGCATCGGGAGCACGGCCTACATCCATGATGTTGGCTGATTGGACCTGGGGCAAGGTAGCGGGCTGACCGGCTGCTGGAGCTTGTTGCGCTAAGCTTGTGCCTGCAAAAACCGAGCAAAACAGTCCCGCGGCTAAAGCCCAAGGACGGAGTGTTGCGCAAATAGATTGATTCATGCGAATTTCCTCAACAGCAATTCTGTTATTTAATGTTCCGAATAAAGGTACAAAAGCCCATTACTTGATTTTGCTGTACTCAGATTGTTGTTGATTACGCTTATTAATCTCTTCTTGCCAGCTTTTAGCATCGCCCGGTTTCCAGCCTTTAACCATAAAGCCGTTATCCGCACCCATGAATGGAGCAATATCGGGCCGTTTGGAATTCAGAGCCAATGTTCCTGGCTCGTTATTGCAGGCACTTAAAAAACCAAGGGCTAAGAGTGCGGCAGTTAATGTCCGAAAGGTTCTCATAACTTGCCTCCACTTGGAGCAGCCTTCGCGCCACCTTTATCAGGCTGACCATATGCAGTAGTCCAGCCAAACACATCAGCACCAGCATTCTTACCAGCGGTTTGACGTTTCACTACTCGAGCACGGAAGATGTCGGCAATCACGTCACCGTCACCACCAATCAGGGCCTTGGTAGAACACATCTCAGCGCACAAAGGTAACTTACCTTCAGCCAAGCGGT
>CALRRC020000110.1:0-4365 GCA_943370515.1 Erythrobacter sanguineus
GTTGGCGATTTGTTTGGTGAAGGCAAAATGTTTTTGCCACAGGTCGTAAAAAGTGCGCGCGTGATGAAGCAGGCGGTAGCACACCTCATTCCTTATATTGAAGAAGAAAAACGCTTGCACGTTGCTGCTGGTGGGGAAGCCAAAGCCAAGGGCAAGATTGTGATGGCAACCGTTAAGGGTGATGTCCATGACATTGGCAAAAACATTGTGACCGTTGTTCTTCAATGTAATAACTTTGAAGTAGTCAATATGGGTGTGATGGTGCCTTGCGCTGAGATTCTGAAAGTAGCCAAAGAAGAGAAGGCCGATATTGTTGGGCTGTCTGGTTTGATTACCCCTTCGCTTGAAGAGATGACCTATGTTGCCCAAGAAATGCAGCGTGATCCGTATTTCCGTGACCAGCAATTACCGCTGATGATTGGTGGGGCAACTACATCCCGTGTTCATACTGCAGTCAAAATTGCGCCGCACTATGACGGCCCGGTGGTGTATGTTCCGGATGCATCACGCTCTGTCTCGGTTGCATCGAGCTTACTATCGGATGAGAGTGCCACTAAGTTTATTCAAGACTTACGCGATGACTATGAGCGCATACGCTTACAGCATGCCAACCGTAAAGTAGCGCCAACCATTTCACTGGAGTCGGCACGGCAAAATCGAGAGAAAATCGATTGGAGTAGCTATACACCCGAGAGGCCTAAATTCATTGGTCGTCGCGTCTTCAAAAACTTTGCCCTCAGTGAAATTGCAAAGTTCATTGACTGGACTCCATTTTTTCAAACCTGGGATTTAGCGGGCAAGTTCCCGGCTATTCTCGAGGATGAGGTCGTTGGCGTTGAGGCGAAAAAAGTATTTGCTGATGCCCAGGCGCTATTGGAGAAGATCGTAAAGGGTCAGTGGCTACAAGCCGATGGGGTAGTCGCGTTTTATCCTGCCAACGCTCTTGGCGATGACATTGTGTTGTATAGCGATGAAACGCGCGAGCATCCCCTATTTGTCTGGCATAACCTGCGCCAGCAGTCCGAGCGGCCTGTTGTAGATGGAGTAAAGCGCCCCAATCGCTGCCTAGCAGACTACGTTGCGCCGCGGGATTCTGGGGTGGCTGATTATGTCGGTTGTTTTGCCGTCACTACCGGACACGGTGTTGAAAAGAAAGTCGCAGAATTTCAGGCAAAAAACGATGACTACAACGCCATCATGCTCAAGGCCTTAGCAGATCGCCTGGCAGAGGCATTTGCTGAACTCATGCATCACCGCGTACGTACTGATCTATGGGGCTATGCGAGTGATGAGTCTCTAACAAATGAGGCCATGATTGACGAGCAATATCGGGGTATTCGGCCTGCGCCCGGTTATCCGGCCTGCCCAGCCCATGAGGTCAAGCGCGATATGTTGCGCGTCGTTGGCGCAGAAGACATTGGCATGACTCTAACCGAGTCCTTTGCGATGGATCCGGCGTCTAGTGTGAGCGGATTTTATCTGGCACACCCCAATGCGCAGTACTTTAACGTTGGCAAGGTAGCAGCCGACCAAGTCGAAGATATGGCCAAGCGCCGTGATGAATCAATTGAAACGGTGCGCCGGTCCTTATCGAGCTCTTTGGAGTAATCCCCTACCTTAGTGCAGCAAAGGCTTGTCTTTAGGCGCCCCACACGATGGGCTCATTTGCAGCCCTAGCTTGTTTCATGAGTTCTAGAAAGGGGAAGGCGCGTTGTCCTAGGCGATCGGTAGTGGGTTTTTCTTGGCCTGCCGGCGTATCGGGAGCACTATTTCTGGAGGCTGCATCGGCCGTAATGGCAGATTCAAGGCGAGCAATAAACTCCGGCAAACGCTCTGCGACCAAAATGCCCCGTTTCTCTAGGGGATGTTCAAGGATGTCAAAAATACGGTGGCTCAAATCCGAGAGCATGATGACATCGGGACCTGCTTTAGAGTGAAATTGGTAGATCATAATTTAGCTTACCACCTTTAAGAAGCCCCTATTCATAATCGGCCACTACGCCTGATAAACTCACCTTCTATGCTGTTAAATCACAAAAACCAATTAATTGCATCCTTACGTGCTGCCCTGAACGCAGTTGCAGATAGTCGCGGGATTGCACAGGATGCGCTGATTGAGCCACGGCTTGAGCGACCCAAATCAGTGGATCATGGCGATGTCGCTTGTAACATTGCATTGCAAATTGCTAAAGCATGGAAGATGAATCCCCGTGAGTTAGCTCAAGCCATTGTGGATTCCTTGGGAGCAGACCCCAGTTATGCAAAACTGATTGCCTCGAGTGAGATTGCGGGACCTGGATTTATTAATTTCCGCTTAAGCAATACAGCTAAAACCGAAGTAGTAATAGCGGTACTGAATCAGAAAAAAGCATTCGGTAAGCGTTCGGGCGATGGGACGCCCAGGGCAATGGTGGAGTTTGTTTCTGCCAATCCAACTGGCCCCTTGCACGTTGGCCATGGCCGGCAAGCGGCGCTTGGCGATGCCATCGCCAATCTGCTGGATACCCAAGGGATTGCAGTGCATCGGGAGTTTTATTACAACGATGCCGGAGTGCAGATTACGAATTTAGCGGCCTCCGTGCATGCCCGCCTGAGCGGACTCAAGCCGGGTGATGCGAGTTGGCCAGAGCAGGCTTACAACGGTGATTACATTGCTGAAATTGCAGAGGCTTACAAGGCGTCTCCTGAAAACAAGGGGAACGATAACTTGGCAGCAATTCAGCAGTTTGCAGTTGCCTATCTTCGCAATGAGCAGGATATCGATTTACGCACATTTGGCGTTCAGTTCGATTGTTACTATCTCGAGTCATCCTTGTATACCGACGGCAGCGTGGCTCAGATCGTCGCTGACCTGGGATCGGTAGGCAAAACATATGAAGCCGATGGCGCATTGTGGTTGAGGACCACAGAAGATGGTGATGACAAGGATCGCGTCATGCGCAAGTCCGACGGCACATACACCTATTTTGTCCCTGATGTGGCCTACCACGCGAGCAAGTGGCAACGCGGCTTTACGAAAGTAATTAATGTTCAAGGCAGCGATCACCATGGCACCATTGCCCGCGTGCGCTCTGGTTTACAAGGCGTTGCACAAAAACGCGGTTGGACTATTCCGGCCGATTATCCCGACTATGTCCTGCATAAGATGGTGACAGTGATGCGGCATGGACAGGAAGTCAAGATATCAAAGCGAGCCGGGTCTTATGTGACTGTTCGCGATTTGGTGGAGTGGTCTGGCGGCGTTACCGAGTCGATGAATGTGGAAGAGCGCGAATTGGCCTTACAGCGTGGGCGTGATGCAGTGCGCTTTTTCTTAATTTCCCGCAAAGCCGATACGGAATTTGTTTTTGATGTGGATTTGGCGCTGCAACAGAATGATGAAAACCCGGTGTTCTATGTGCAATACGCCCATGCACGGATTTGCTCCATCTTGCAGCAATGGAATGGTACCGATGCAGAGCTGCTGAGCGCCAATCTTTCGCTTTTAGATAGCAAAGCTTCTGATCATTTACTACGCCGCCTTGCGGAGTATCCTGAGATGCTAACGACAGCAGCTGCCGAGCTATCCCCGCACGCAGTCGCGTTTTATCTGCGTGATTTAGCCGGGGATTTCCATACTTTTTACAATGCAGACCGAGTTTTAGTAGACGATCCAAACCTTAAATTAGCTAGGTTGGCTTTATTGTCGGCAAGCCGTCAAGTGATTGAAAATGGATTAGCTTTATTGGGTGTATCGGCGCCCAGAAAAATGTAAGATAAGGGTAATGACGAAAAAAGCCAATCAACCCGCCGGAGTTCCATTTCATCCTATTGCCCAAGGCGATAGGGAGTTTGGCGGCACTATTTTGGGTTTAGTGATTGGTTTGGTGATTGGCCTTAGTCTCGCCTTGGCAGTGGCCTACTATATTTCTAAAACGCCGCCGCAAGAGCGGCCTGGAGTCAAAGCTCCCAATCTTCCTTTATCGATTAAGCCTGCTGCGCCGACTGAGACGGTGGTTAGCGAGGAAGAAAAGCCAGCAACTCAAATTGATTTGAATAAACCACTGCAGGGTAAATCACCAGCCGTCCCTAGTAGCAGCGCTGATCCGATCGCCGATATTGCGACGGGTAAAGCAGCAGCAGACGCTGCGGCGAGCGCAAAGGCAGATGCCAAGACAGATGTCCTCTTTTTTGTTCAAACCGGCGCTTTTGCAAGCCAATCTGAGGCCGACGCACAAAAAGCCAGTTTAGCCATGCAGGGTATGCAGTCTCAAATTAGCGAAGGACTGATTGATGGAAAATCCGTCTGGCGGGTTCGTATCGGCCCTTTTGCTAATGTGGATGACAGCGGTATTGTGCGTAGTAAGTTAGCCGGCATGGGCATCA
>CALRRC020000111.1:0-4359 GCA_943370515.1 Erythrobacter sanguineus
AGCTCTCGAATATTGACAAAGCGCAATGGTGCAACCAGCGCCTTTTCGGATTGCGTCGCTAGTTCTGAAAACAAGCCACGGTCTTGTGTGCATGCCACCAGAATCGGCTCCGACCCATCGAGGGCCTTTAAAAATGAGCCAACCTCCTGGCGACACAAAGCGGTATGCAGTGGAACACCCAGGGCTTTTGCATCCAGTGGCATGGTGCGATTGCAATCGCAAATGAGCTTTTGGGTCATTATTTTATTTTCTGTTCAGGCACTATTTTTAGGGATGCTACCGTTTGATCAAGGTCTGGGTTGGGAACGTCAACTTCAGACTCGTCTTGCGGCATTGTGACATTACCTGCAGAAGCATCGGCGATTTCAGCGGGATCGGGCTCTGCTGCTGCAGTTGGCTCTGGCTCAAGGGCTTTTTTCTCCTCCGACTCCGCAAGAACCTTGGCCCCTGGCCCATCTTCAAACTTTCTAAATAAACCCAGGGACTCCGACTGCACCATGCGTTTGAGCATCTCCATGGGGATTGGGTCTGGAATCGAATAATCGTCAATGTAAATATCCAAGCGATCCATGATGTTGAAATGGGGATCGGAGAACAATTTTTTCATCGCCGCTTGTTGTACTGCTGGATCGACATTGGGCTTCATAAAGGCAGAAAAGTCCGGCGCAAAACGGTCGATCGATTCAGCCTCTTCGAGGGTTGGCGGTAGAGTTTCTTCCTCTGCTGGAGCGGGCGCACTCTCAATGGTCTTTTTATCTGGCGGGACAGAACTTGGCGTTACCTTGGGCTTTAACTCTGGCGTGGAGCCATCGAGCCCTTCAGGCTCTAGACCTGCTTTGCGGCGTGACCAGCGGCCAAGGAATCCGTCAGCCATTAATCCTCCGCCGAGCGCTGTGCGCCTTTAAAGGATTCAGGCCGTTGCCGTTTTTTTGGTTCGGGCCGGTAATGCGCGCCGACAAAATCGTGCAACCATTGCCAGTGGGCTTTGTCGAGCACAACTGTGTCCACCGATTCGCCACCATCAATCAGTCGTGCAGCCTCGTTGTAACTCAAGCAAATTCGGTGCGGGATAGCCAGAGTAGATTCAGCATCGCAATGGGCCAGACTAGCGGGTTCCAAAAAGCGCCGATAGTCGTCTTCCAGTCGCCACATCACAAACCAGCAAGGTTCGGCTGCTGTGGCATTTAAAAAGTATCCCTCAGCCTCATCCGGAAAAAGGTCTAAGCCAAAGCCACGAAATAGCCAGGTCTCCCCTTCTGCGTCTCGCTCAATAAATCGACCAATCGCATTTGGTGTGTTGACGGGCACACCACTCTCATCGAACTGTCCAGAGTCAGCAAATACCTCGACAGGCGTCCACCGATGGGTGGCCCACGGGTTGTCGATGGCTTGCTTTCGCATGACAACAGCAAAACGCATTATCTTGGCCTAGCCTTTAACAAGAGGAGTTGAAATGGGTTTGCATTTAGCGATCAGGGTTTACGTATTTTGAACCACGATGTTCGGAAACTTACTGCTCATGTCTTTACTGAGATTGGCAACCCGAATCGCAACTTGACGTGCAATGTTTTTATACACTGCGCTAATGGCGCCGTCTGGATCAGCAATCACGGTAGGTCTGCCAGAGTCCGCCTGTTCCCGAATTGATAAATTGAGAGGCAATGATCCTAAGAAATCGACACCATAATCCGTGCACATTTTTTGACCGCCGCCTTGACCAAAGACATGCTCTTCATGGCCACAGCTGGGGCAGATGTAGGTTGACATGTTCTCGATGATGCCAATGATGGGTACACCGACTTTTTCAAACATCTTTAAGCCCTTGCGCGCATCAAGCAAAGCGATGTCTTGGGGCGTTGTCACAATCACTGCGCCAGTAACGGGCACTTTTTGTGACAGAGTTAACTGAATGTCTCCAGTACCTGGTGGCATATCGACAATTAAATAATCCAAGTCACGCCAACGCGTCTGCTTGAGCAATTGCTCCAGGGCCGAGGTTACCATCGGGCCGCGCCACACCATCGGATTATCGGCATCAATTAAAAATCCAATCGAGCTAGCTTGCAATCCATGGCCTTCCATCGGTTCGATGGTGTTTTCTTGCAAGGACTCGGGTCTGCCGGTAATGCCGAGCATCATTGGTTGGCTGGGACCATAAATGTCCGCATCCAAAATGCCAACTTCAGCACCTTCTGCCGCCAATGCTAGGGCGAGGTTCACTGCGGTAGTGGATTTACCAACGCCGCCCTTACCGCTTGCTACTGCAATAATATTTTTTACATTCGGCATCAGCTTAACGCCACGCTGAACAGCGTGTGCGACGATGCTGCTAGTGACATTCACGCTGACGTTTTTTACATCCGGCAATTTGCGAATAGCATTCACAACCAAGGTGCGGATTAAATCAATTTGGCTTTTTGCCGGATAGCCCAAGACCACATCCAATGAAACTGCGCCATCATCAACCTTGAGGTTTTTGACTGCTTTTGCAGTCATCAGGTCAATTTGGGTATTTGGGTCTAAAACGGTTTTTAAGGTCTGCTGTACAGACTCAATACTGACTGCCAATGTCATCTCCCTTACTTTTCTAATTTACGTTACTTTTAATATTGTATTGAGCCCTGAGAATACAAGGTAAAGCGCCTCAAAAAGAGCCTAGATTAATCCCAGGAGGGATTTTTTGCTGAAATCCGCCCCATTACGCCGTGGTTAGCAAGTAAGCGGCTAATTCACCACCGGAAAGCCTGCATCCGTAACAATGGTAATCAGCGCTTCCCGGCTCAGTTTGGAGTCAATTTCCACTTTCTGGGAATCCAGATCGACTTGAACCGTCGCTCTAGCATCCTGCATTTGAATTGCCCTGGTAACGGCTTTCGTGCAGCCGCCGCAGGTCATGCCAGTAACAAACAGGGTTTGCATTTTATTTCCCTCCGCTGGATCGAATCTTGCAGTAGATTATCCCTAGTATGAACTTAAGTTCGAAAGACAGCGCGCGTTTCGTCTCGATTGATATCGAGGGCATGACTTGCGCCTCCTGCGTCAGCCGCGTTGAAAAGGCTTTAGCCAATATGCCAGGCATAGAGGCCGCTACCGTCAATTTAGCCACTGAACAAGCGCGCATCCGCCTTACAGAAGCAATGCCTGGAGTAATCGAACAGATCATCGCGGTCATTCAAAAAGCGGGTTATAGCGCCAAGCAAAGCGCAGCCCCAGGGCAACTCAAGCAAGCTAAGCAATCGGCATTTTGGTCAGCCGATGGCTTGGGCCCCGTGCTACTCAGCTTTGCTTTATCCGCTCCCCTCGTACTTCCCATGGTGCTCATGCCATTTGGGGTCCACTGGATGCCAAGTGGCTTATGGCAGTTTTTGCTCGCGAGCCCAGTGCAGTTTGTATTAGGTTGGCGCTTTTATAGGTCTGGATTCAAAGCGCTGATGTCCGGCGCTGGCAATATGGATTTACTGGTTGCGCTGGGGACGAGCGCAGCCTATGGACTCAGCGTCTATCAGCTGGTGTTTGGAGACCCCCATGCGCTTTATTTTGAGGGAGCGGCAGTCATTATCAGCATGGTCTTGCTAGGTAAGTGGCTCGAGGCGCGGGCCAAACAGAAAACCGGTGAAGCCATTCGTGCACTACACGCCTTATGGCCACAACAAGCAAGGGTACTCAAGACAAATGACCTCGGTCTTATTAGCAGCAACGCAGCCGCCATCAATCAACACGCCGAAGTACCGCTTGAACACGTATTAGTAAATGATCTGGTGATGGTTTTGCCCGGTGAACGCGTGCCCGCCGATGGCTTCATCGTACTTGGCAACAGCCATCTCGATGAATCGCTACTTACAGGAGAGAGTCAATCTGTAAAACGGGGGATTGGTGATCCAGTCATTGGTGGCTCACTCAATGGCGGTGGTCAGCTAGTCTTTCGAGTTGGTGCAACTAGTACCGACAGCATGCTGGCAAACATCATTGATTTAGTTGAGACCGCACAAACACAGAAAGCACCAATTCAGCGCTTAGTGGATCAAGTCAGCGCAATCTTTGTGCCCGCAGTGATTGGCATCGCAATCGCTACTGGCGTGATTACCGGACTCTTGATTGGTGACGTTAGCGAAGCCATCTTAAGAGCGGTATCGGTAATGGTGATTGCGTGTCCATGTGCATTGGGCTTAGCAACTCCGGCAGCCATCATGGCCGGTACCGGGGTTGCTGCACGCGCTGGCATCTTAATTAAAGATCCGCAGGTATTGGAGTTAGCCCATCGCATTCAACTCGTCGCATTTGATAAAACCGGTACCCTCACCGAAGGTAAACCTACCCTACTCTCAATTGATGCGAGTCCCGGGTTTACTCGGGAGACTG
>CALRRC020000112.1:0-4330 GCA_943370515.1 Erythrobacter sanguineus
CGGCCCGATTGTTTGGATTCCGATCATTGCCATCTTGATGGTGGTGCTGACCAGCTTAGCGGTACACCCCCAATTGAAAAAACTGACGCAAACGAGTTATGAGGATAGTAAGACCAAGAGCTCGGTGGCGATTGAAACACTGCACGGTATGGAAACCATCAAAGCGATGGGAGCAGGCGCCATTATGCGCAAGCGTTGGCAAGATTCCATTGCCCATCAATCCGCCGTTGGCCTAAAGACGCGGATGGTGGCGCAGTTGGCAGGCAACGTCTCGAACTTTGCCAATCAATTTGTTTCGGTACTGACTGTTACTGTGGGTGTCTTCTTAATTCAAAAAGGGGAGATTGGTACGGGTGCGATTGTGGCGTGCTCGATGCTCGCTGGACGGGCGGTTGCCCCCTTAGCGCAGTTATCGCAGTTACTCACGCGCCTGAATCAATCCATCGCAAGCTATAAGTCGCTGTCCGACTTAATGCAGCAGCCACGCGAACACCGCGCTAATGCTGCGTATTTAAATCGCCAAGAGTGGGGCGGCAGTATTGAGTTTCGTGAGGTCTCCTTTAATTACCCCGATCAGTCTCAAGGGGGCTTGAATGGTGTCTCCTTCAAGATCAATTCGGGCGAGCGGGTTGCGCTCGTTGGCAAGGTCGGCTCCGGTAAGACAACGATTGCCAAGTTGATTTTAGGTTTATACCAACCCTCGTCCGGCGCCATTTTGATTGATGGCATTGATACGCGCCAAATTGATCCAGCAGACCTGCGCCGTAATTTAGGTGTAGTGATGCAGGACGTATGGCTGATGACGGGAACGGTTAAGCACAATATTGCAGTAGGGGGTTTTAATCCATCCGATGAAGACATCCTAGAAGCGTCGCAGATTGCGGGAGTGCATGACTTTATTGCGCCCCATCCCGATGGCTATGGTTTGCGACTTAAAGAGCGTGGCGAGGGATTATCGGGCGGCCAAAAACAGGCCATTGCTATTGCAAGAGCGCTCGTGAACCGACCTCCGATTTTGCTGATGGATGAGCCTACTAGTGCAATGGATATCAATGGCGAAAAAGTACTCATTGATAAACTCAAGCGCCATTTGCTCAGTCAAACCATTGTGGTGATTACCCATCGCGCCTCCATTATTGATTTAGTGGACCGCGTGATCGTGATTGATGGCGGTAAGGTCGCTGCGCAAGGGCCCAAGAGTGATTTTATGAAGCCGCAAAATCCGGCACCAGCTGCACCGGCTGCGCAGGCCGCGCCAGCGCAGCCTGTGCATTCTGAACCTGCTGCTGCCACAGCGCAAGCTCCGGTAGCGACAGAAGATCAAGCCGCAACTACCCAAGAAGCACCGGTGGAAGAGGCTAGCGGCTTTGCTGGCGTGACCGTGATGAAGCCGGGTACACGCAAAAGGAAAGCTTCATGAGTCTTTCCCAAGAACCGCGCTCAGGGCAGGGGGCTTTGCGAGCCAAAGCAATTGCCATCAAAGGCTTGCAAGTAGTCGGAACAGCGTTATGGTATTTGATTAAACGCATTGCGCAAGCGATTGCTTGGCTCTGGAAAAAAGGCCTGCTGATCATCCGTTTTGCCTTGGAGCAAATCGATCGCTTGATTACGTGGTTAGTGCCGAAGGCCAAGCTGACTTTTACGAACGCCCTTCAGTGGTATGAGACATCGGAGCAAATGCAGCAGTGGCACCGTGCTAAAGCCGATTTTTTTGTGCGCCTTGAAAAGCGCGCCCTTCGCCTCTTTCATTTAGAGCATTTGGAGCTCGATAAGGCGGGGTTAGCGCATGTTAAATTGGGTCAACCGAGCAAGATGTCCTTCACCTTACTGAAGACGATTGCTATTTTATTTTTGATCCTGTTTATATGGTCAGCGGTTGCCGATGTGGATGATATTACCCATGCTGAAGGCCGTGTGATTCCATCGGCCAAGATGCAAATTGTGCAAAACATGGAGGGTGGCATCATTCAAAGTATCAGTGTGCGCCAAGGCGATCGGGTCAATACGGGCGACCTGCTGGTAACTTTATCCCCCACCCAATTTGGTTCGGATTTTAAGAGTCGCGAACAGCAGATGATGGGTTTGATGGCTAAAGTAGCGCGTCTGAATGCAGAGCTCAGCGATTCAAGCCCCAAATTTTCACCCGAGCTGGAAGAAAAGGGCGCTGAAGTGGTGCTCCTTGAGAAAAATGAATTTGAAAATCGCCGTTTGCGTTTGAAGGCAGATTTAGCGGTATATGAAAATCAGTATAAAAATGCTACCGCTGAATTAGAAATCATGTCGCGTTTGGTGGAGCGCGGTTTAGAGCCTCGCTTGGAGTTGATCCGCAATCAGGCGCGTGTGGCTGAGGCACGCTCGAAGATTGAGTCGGTCAAGCGGCAATTTAAATCCGATGCTTCCGCGGAGTTGGCCAAAGCCAATCAAGAGTTGGCGCCATTGCAAAAAGCCATGCCCGCCATTGAAGATAAGTTAGATCGTACTGCGCTGCGTTCACCAGTCAATGGTGTAGTCAATCGTGTTTTGATTACGACTGCTGGCGGAATCGTTAAGCCGGGTGAGCCCATTGTCGAAATTGTGCCATCGGAAGACACGCTAGTCGTAGAGGCGCGAATTTTGCCTAAGGACATCGGTTTTGTAAAATTAGGCCAAAATACAAAGGTGAAAATTACCGCCTATGACTATTCTATTTTTGGTTCTATGGATGGCGTTATTACGAATCTATCGGCCGACGCAGTATCGAGTGAGGAGCGCGGCCAGACGCAGTATTACTATATCGCCCGCGTAGAAACCAGTTCCTCGGTCATGAATTCCCTCGGCAAGAAATTACCTATCATTCCCGGTATGCAGGCTCAGGTCGATGTGATTACGGGTCATAAGACCGTCTTGCGCTATTTGCTCAAGCCTCTGATCGGGGTGAAAGAAAATGCGTTTAGAGAGCGTTAATCAAGGCCTGTTGTTTTCGGTGTTTCCGATTTTGCCGATTTTGCCTATTGCTAGTGCGTTTCATCGGGCGGCAAAGGGGCTCTTAGCAGTCCTTTTCCTGGGCGGCTTGTGCGCCCCCGGTTTTGCCCAGTCGGCAATGCAGTTTATTGCGCTCGAGCGTTGTGCTGGTGGCCAGGCAGTGGGGGCTGAATCTGCCGCAAAACTCGATGCGAGTCAATGCGTGTCGATTCCTCCAGAGCTCGGCCAAGGTAAAGTCATTTTGGCCAGCGGCGCGATTGAAAAATTATCTGCTGATCAATTTGCGGAATTTACCCAGACTTATCCTGCGGGCAGTATTGTTATTTTGCAAAGCTTAGGCGGCGATCTGATTGGGGGATTGCGCTTAGGGCAAGGGATTCGAACCCGTGGCTTTCATACTTACTTAGCTGCCCAGACCCCGTTTACCGACGAGAAAAGCATGGGCAAGTGTTTTTCAGCCTGTGCGTATGCTTTTTTAGGCGGGCTTGAGCGGCGGGTAGATGCCGCGGCTCAATATGGGGTTCATCAGTTCCGCGGAAACAGCAAAGAGTTAGACGCCATCCAAACCCAAAAACTCTCGGCAATTTTAGGCCGCTATATTGACAGTATGGGGGTCAATCGCCAGCTATTAGATGATGCGATGTTGACTGAGCCTGGCAAGGTACGCTTAGTCAATGCGCAATCACGCAAGGCTTGGCGAGTTGAAAATACGGCGATTTCAAGCCCGGCAGTCCTCAATAAGTGGCGCCTTGAGGCTGCCGCTGGAGGCAAGCGCTTGGCCTATGCCTCGCAACGCCAAACCAAAAGTGCCGCCTCGGTCACTTTGGCTTTTGCCCAGTTAGATGGTCAGGTGCGGGCCTTATTGATTGTGCGGCCAGATCCGAGTTTGGAAGGCTCAAGCGATTGGAGTACGTTCTTTTCTGACAGGGTGTCTTTATTGGTAGAGGTAGTCAATAGCAACGGAGAAGGCGGTAAGCGCTTTCAGCTCTCCCCGGTCTCCAATTGGATGGGGGCAGGCGCAAGCAATACCCCAGGGACTCGGCAAATTTGGCTCGCCACCAGCAGCGATTTGTTGCAAAATTTACAAGCCAGTGCGCAGTTTTCAATTAAGCCCTTGTGGAAAGTGATGCCCAATGGCCTGGATGAGAAAACCGTGTTTGGCACGACTGGTTTAAAAGATGTGCTGTTGGCTTTATAGGGTGCAATTGATTATTTTCTATTAAAAGGAATTACTGGAATGAACCAACTTTTGTTTTATCAAAACATCGTTGCTTTGGATCGAAAAAAACATCAAAACCTGAGCCTGACAACCCCGATCAGCCTCGATTTTGCTGCTGGCACTAATTTCATTCCCATTTTATTGAGCGAG
>CALRRC020000113.1:0-4296 GCA_943370515.1 Erythrobacter sanguineus
CAAATTCATGTTGTTGCATGCCGGTAATATCTTTACCGTTAAATAAGATTTCACCGCTTGATGGTGGAAATGCACCACTGAGGACATTAAAGAAAGTACTCTTGCCTGCACCATTGGGGCCAATAATCGCGGTGAGAGAGCCGGGCATAAAACTGGTGGAGACATCTTGCAGGGCCTTAAATTTACCAAAACTCTTACTGACATGATGAGCTTCTAGGATTGGAGTTAGATGTGGGCTATTCATGATTTCGAATCCTGATTCACGTTTAGCTTACTCAAAATAGTTCCCCAAATTCCTTTTGGAAAGAACAGCACAAAGAATATAAAGACTAACCCAATAACGGCCATCCAATGCTTAGTAAAGGTGGTAACTACATCCTCCAAATACAACATCACAGCAGCGCCAACAAATGGCCCAAAGAAAGTACCCATTCCGCCCAAAATACTCATCATGACCGCTTGTCCAGATTGCAGGTAGTGAAGCGAGTCGATAGGAACAATCGAGAGGTGTAGGGCACGCAATGAACCTGCGAGTCCACAAACCGCTGCTGACAGCACAAACACCACCAGTTTCGTGCGCGTCACATCAAACCCGCAGGCCGCAGCGCGTTTTTCATTTTCTCGAATCGCTTCCATGACTGCGCCTAGTGGTGAGTTGAGAATGCGGGAGATAAGCCAAATCGCCAATACTATAAAGAACAAGATGATGTAGTACTTCACCAGCGGATTCAGAAAATCAACAGGGATACCCAAAATATTAAAAGTATCGACGCGCACTCCGCGTAAGCCATTTTCGCCACCAGTTAAACTTTCTGCTTTATAAAAACCATAGAAAACAATTTGACCTAGGGCGAGCGTGACCATAGAAAAGTAGATGCCTCTGGTGCGAATCGCCAAGAAGCCCATGAGAAGACCGCCGATAGCAGCACCAATGACGCCCACCACAATTGCAGCTCCCCAAGGCATGGCGTAGTGAACGATTCCAATGCCAGTGATGTAGCTACCAATGCCCAGAAAGGCAGCATGGCCAAAAGACAGCAAGCCCATATAGCCAAACAATAGATTAAATCCCATGGCAAATAAGCCAAAAATCAAAATGTTAATGGCCAGAGCTTCATACGGCATGATGAAGGGAAAGACCATCAAGAAGAGAGTGCTTGCGAGCACGCGGTGACGTGCAATCAGCTGAAAAAATGATTTCATATTTATCAGGGAATTAACCCATTGCTCCCGCTTTACCAAATAAACCTTGTGGCCGTATTAAGAGCACTACCGCCATTAAGATAAAAATAGAGAGTTCGGCAAGGTCTGGAAAAAAGAGGGAGGTCATACTATAGACCACGCCAACTAACAGTCCAGCGACTACTGCGCCTACTGGCGAGCCCATTCCGCCAACTACCGTGACTACGAAGGATTCTGCCAAAATTGGAATACCCATCTCTGGATTGACTGAGCGAGTAGGTGATGCCAATATTCCGGATAGTCCAGCGATTGCACAGCCAAGACCAAATACGATTAGCCATACCTTGGCAATATCCACGCCAAGTACTTTTACGATCTCTTGGTCAGCAGCACCTGCCTTAATAATCAAGCCGTAGCGGGTTTTTTGAATTAAGAACCACACCCCAAAAATAATGACTGCAGTAGCTGCAATGAGGAAGAGGCGATATTTTGGAAAGAATCCAATACCAACATCCATCGTGCCTTTGAGTCCATCAGGAGTAACAGACGGCAATCCTTCAATGCCAAAGCTAACGCGCATTGCTTCAATCAGTACATAAGATAAGCCGAAAGTCAGCAACAAAGGATAGTCAATTCCACGACCATACAGAGGGCGTACTAAAAAACGCTCCGTGATGAGGCCCAAAAGTCCTGTGGCAATCGGAGTCAAGATTAAGCTAAACCAAAAATTACCGGTAATGCCTAAGAAGTAGACTCCCATAAATGCGCCAACCATAAAGAAGGCGCCATGAGCAAAGTTGACTACGTTGAGCATTCCAAAAATAAGGCATAAGCCTAAGGCTAGCAGTGCATAGATACTACCCAGAGCAATTCCGGTCAGTAACTGCATGCATAAAAGTTCGAATGTAAGACCAGTCATATATGTACTCAGAAAAACTCCCCGTCAACACTAGGTATCAGGGGAGGGCTCATGGCAAATCCGAGGACCTGCCATGAAATTTCAGATTTAAGCCTTGTGGCCTAGCTCTGCACAACTACGCATATTTTTCTCGGTAGTCGGTTCAATGGTCAAAATATTAAAGACGTCGTACTTGTCTTTCATATTCTTTGATTTTGATTCAATAATAATGACCGTCTGTACTGCTTGATGATCACACTTTCGGTAATACTCAGGACCTTTATAAAAATCATATTTTAGATTCTCTAATGCAGTAATCACCTTCATTGTGTCGGTAGACTTGGCATTCTTCACTGCAGTAAGAACAGTCTTAACTCCAGCATAGCCTAGCGCACCATAGTCAGAGGGCACTGATCCGTTGTACATTTTACGGAATGCATCATTGAATGTTTTAGCAGTGGGGATGCGATCCTCTAAACCCCAGTAGTAAGAAGTACCACCAATAATTCCTTCGAATGCCTCTGGGCCGCCAGCTTGACGAGCTGTATAAAGAAGTACTGGGGTGACAATCTTCATGCTTGATTTCAAACCAAAGTCAGTACATTGCTTGGCAGAATTGACTAAATCACGACCGAAATTGCAGAGCACCAAAATATCGGGATTTAAGGCTTTAATACGCGGCAAGAATGCAGAGTAATCCGAGGCGCCCAGGGGGTGACGGATATCTGCCAGGGTAGTAGCGCCCATTTCCTTGCCAACCCGCTCAAATGCACGCACCATCTCATGACCGTAAGCGTAGTCTGCGGTCAAGAAGACAATTTTTTTGCCAAAGCGGGGAATAGAATAGCGCGCCAAGGCGCCGGCAGTCATGGTTGGATTCAGCGCTTCGTGGAACGTATAAATACTCCAATCCTTGACCTCATTAATGGCATCAGACTGACTAATCGAATTAAAGAGTACTTTACGCTCTTTGCAAACCGCATTAATAGAAAGTTGGGTTGCAGCTGATAATGAGCCTACGACAAAATTAACTTTGTCTTTTTCAATTAGTTCAAGAGTGCGAGTGGCTGCTTCACCTGGGTTGAGCTTATCATCACGAACTAAAAGTTCTGCTTTGCGTCCGTTAAAACCACCAGCATCATTAAATTCATTGATAGCTAATTGGGCAGCCTTTACTTGATCCTGCGCTTCTGCAGAGAAAGGCCCCGTCAAAGGAGTCGGAAAACCAATCTTGATAGTTTCAGCTTGAGCGCTTGCCATGTTCATCCACAGCGGAGTACTTGCAACAGCAGCTCCACCGATCAACATCTTTCTTCTGGTTTGACTAGTTCCTCTTTGTTTCATGGGTATCTCCTCTAGTTACTACAGTTTATTGATAAGACTACTTTTGATTAAATAAATCTTAACTGAATGTTTCTGGTAAAACGCAAAATCACATCTGAATCAATTAATTCAACTCCGGAACTGCTTTACCCTCTGCTAGCAAGGTACTGATATCGATCGCTGTCTCTGCCATGACCGTATCCGCATTTCGCCTCAAGCTATTACCATCACTTGTGTCTTTGTCTCCTTGCGCTTGCATATAGCGCCCAAGATATTGGGCTCTAGCGACTACTTGTTGGCCGAGGGTTAAGCGTTCTTGGCTATAAGCCTCGAGCGCTGCAGAGGTCGGCCCCAACTTTGCAATATGGTGCGCAATTGCGATTGCTTCATCTCCGGCCTTGGTTACACCCATACCCACATGCGGACGCCCAACAAAAGCAGCGTCGCCCATGAGAGCAATCCGTCCAAAGACAATTTGCTCTGAGCGAACATCGTAAATTGCTTGCAAGAACGGCGACGGCGCTTTCTCAAGAATCTCTGCATATTGGGGTGCCAGAATGTCACGAGCTATATTGCGCATTTGAGCAATATGTCTCCAGGACACTTTAAGCGGAGGGATGCCGGTTGGGTAGTAATGGCCATCAGCATCAGTGAGGAGTTTGACTAATTCACTATCTTCGGATGCAGGGCGATACCATACAAAGTTATAACGTCGCTTTCCTGGTCTGGTGTCATTGCCAGATCCTGCCACTGGATAGCCGAGCATCTGCTCACCATTGGGCAAACAGAAGCCAAAGAAATTGAATAGGGTATCGAGAGTGTAACGGGATAAATGGCTTTCATCACAGACACCGCGCCAAGCAATATATCCAGCATATTGAGGCTGAATATTT
>CALRRC020000114.1:0-4272 GCA_943370515.1 Erythrobacter sanguineus
CGATACCGCTATTCGTGGCCACGATTTAGATGAAGCAAAAGCCCTTGAGGCAAAAAAGCGTGCCGAAGAGGCCATGCAAAATCGTGGCAGCGATTTCGATTTAGCCTTAGCGCAATCTGAATTTGCCATGGCTGCTGCACAGTTAGCAGCGATTGCCCGGTTTCGGCGCAAAAGATAAGTCTTCATCAGCACATGCTGCTTAACGATCGGTTTATTAAAGCCTGTCTCGGTGAGTCGGTTGATCGCACGCCACTTTGGCTAATGCGCCAGGCTGGACGTTATCTCCCTGAATACAATGCGACGCGCGCAAAAGCGGGTAGTTTTTTAAGCCTTGCTAAAACGCCAGCGTACGCAACTGAAGTTACCCTTCAGCCTTTGGATCGCTATCCACTCGATGCGGCCATTTTGTTTTCCGATATCTTGACGATCCCCGATGCGATGGGGCTTGGATTGCAATTTACGGCTGGCGAAGGGCCAAGTTTCCAGCACCCGCTGCGCACAGAGGCGGACGTAAAAAAGTTACGCGTAGCCGACATGGGTGAGTTGACCTATGTTTTTGATGCGGTATCTGAAATCCGTAAAGCATTAATTCAGGATGGTAAGCAACGCGTGCCCTTGATTGGCTTTTCAGGAAGCCCTTGGACTTTAGCGTGCTACATGATTGATGGCTCGAGCGCAGATGAGTTCCGCCATGCAAAGACGATGATGTTCGATCGCCCCGATCTATTGGAGCGCATTCTCGAAGTTAATATTCAGTCAGTGGCCGCATACCTCACAGAGCAAGTTAAAGCAGGCGCGCAGGCGCTGATGATCTTTGATACCTGGGGCGGCATGCTGCCAGATGGCTGGTACCAGCAGGTATCGTTAGCCGCGATGCAAAAAGTAATCGCCCTTCTCCCTAGAGAGCACGAAGGCCAGCGGATTCCGGTGATTATTTTCACTAAAGGCGGCGGCCTGTGGATTGAAGACATGGCCCAGGTTGGCGCAGACGCTATTGGCCTTGACTGGACTATTTCTCTGAGCCGTGCTCGTAAAGCGCTCTTGGCGGCGGGCAAGCATCTGGCCATCCAAGGAAATCTAGACCCCTTAATTCTGTTTTCCAGCCCCGAGAAGATTGCTCAAGAGGCAGGCAAATTGCTTACTGATTTAGCCAGCGCGCCGGCATTAAAGCCAGGACTGCACCCCCTGGATGGACACGTTTTTAATCTGGGTCACGGGATTTCCCAATTCACCCCACCCGAAAGCGTCACTGCTCTAGCCCAGGCAGTTATTCAGCGGTCCCAAAAGCTGCGTCAGTAATCGGAACTGGCTACGTAAAGAAGCGTTTACTTACGTACGCGCCTTAGGTTATGCACAGTCGTCAGAGCACAAGTTAATTCAGCGGGATTGGGGTTAATTTGCAATCAATTTGTCCATACAAAGATATAAGTCTTTGATTTTATTGGATTTTAGATAAGCTAGCTAAAAAGAGCATTCTTGGTGCATTTCAAGGTGAAAATAGCAAAAAGCGCCAAAGACAAATGATATCCACAGACTTATCCACAGAAGAGCAGCAGACCCATACCAATATGGTATTACCGCATTGCTACGTCCAGGTGGTGCTCGATAAGCCGCTGGTTCAAGGCTTTGATTACATCTGGGATAGGGCCGCATTGGGCGATGCGCCCGAGGCAGGCCAATTGGTGGAGGTGCCTTTTGGCAGAACAAATACGGTGGGAATGGTAATAAAAGTGAGTAATCACTCAGATTATGAGCATTCTAAATTAAGGAAGGTTAATCAACGGGCGCCCTTGCCTCCGCTGGATAGCAAGACCTTGCATATGCTCAACTTTGCTAGCCAGTATTACTTCAGTACTTTAGGAGAGATTGCCTTGCCGTCGATACCGGCATATTGGAAAAAACCAAAGAAATGGCAAGCGATCAAACAAAAATCGGGCAATACAGATAAAGGGCCGGCAAAAAAAACCAGCCAGAAGAAAGCGGCAACTCAATCAGAGCAAATTGAGCCCGTGCCCGTTTCAGGGATTCAAAAGGACCAACTCAATCCAGAGCAAGCCACCGCGCTTAAGCATTTAATTGGAGATCCTGGCGCAGCTCAAACCTATCGCACCATCGTATTGCAGGGAAAGACGGGCTCTGGAAAAACCGCCGTTTACCTGAACTGGATTAAAGAGGTGTTGCAAAGCGACGATGCGCAGGCCTTGATATTGGTTCCAGAGATTAATCTCACGCCCCAACTTGAAAAACGCGTAGCGGAGTTTTTCCCAGAAAAACGCATTGCAGTCATGCATAGTGGATTGACTGAAAAGCGCCGTGGCACTGCGTGGCAAGAAACCATTCTAGGCAAGGCCCAAATTATTTTAGGCACCCGCTTAGCTGCGCTCGCAGCAATACCAAATTTAAAGGCAATCGTGGTGGATGAGGAGCATGATGCATCCTATAAGCAGCAGGAAGGAACGCGCTATTCCGCAAGAGACTTGTGTGTTTGGAGAGCCCATCAGTTATCCATACCAATCGTCTTAGCGTCCGCAACGCCATCACTGGAAACATGGCTCGCTGCAGAAGAGGGGCGCTATGAACGCCTTCGGCTTGATACGCGCGCATTGAGTAACACCATGCCAAAAGTAAAACTTGTGCGCCTTCCAAAGACAGCTGCGCTTACTGCGCAGGGTGAGTCATATCTAATATCGGCCGAGGTACGAGACGCCATTACGCGAAACATGCTGAAGAAAAAGCAAAGCCTTGTGTTGATCAATCGACGCGGTTATGCGCCCATACTGAGTTGTGCAGCATGCGGTTGGTTATCTGGCTGCAGCAAATGTTCCTCATATATGGTGATCCATAAGTCCAGAATCCTCGGTAAAAAAGCAGTGCTGAACTGCCACCACTGTGGATTAATAAAAGAGGTTCCGCTATTTTGCCCAGAATGCGGCAACGCAGAACTCAGCACCATTGGGCAGGGCACACAAAAGATGGAGGACTTCATACAGTCCCAGTGGCCGACTGCAAAGGTGCTTCGCATCGATGCAGACAGCAGCAAAAAAAGCTTACACGCTGAAAGCTTGTTTGAACAAATACACGATGGCACTTCCGACATCATTGTTGGCACCCAGATGATTGCCAAGGGCCATGATTATCAAAACATCGGCCTAGTTGCTGTGATCGATGCCGACAGTAGGCTGTTCTCGCAGGACTATCGGGCGGCTGAACGTTTGTTTGCACAGCTCGTGCAGGTGGCTGGGCGCGCCGGGCGCGCCGGCCAAGACCAGCAAGATGCAGGCGAAATTTATATTGAAACACGCTATCCCGATCTACCTGTTTTTCGACATGTATTAGGACATGATGTCGATGGATTTTTGGGGCATATCGCGACTGAACGCAAAGACGCCTTGTTGCCGCCCTATAGTTATCAGGCACTAATACACGCGGAAGCAAAAAACATTAGTACCGCAATTCAGTTTCTAGCGGACATCAAAAAAACAGTTCACAATGAGCAAAATTTTCCAAGCGGAGTTCGGATGTATGATCCCGTACCAAAAACCATTGTGCGTGTCAGCAGTATGGAAAGAGCACAGCTTGTAATTGAAAGCGACAACCGTAAAAATCTGCAACACGCATTAACTCAGCTTGATCAAGTGCTGCGCGGACTATCGCAGGGACGAATCAGCGTTGGTAGCCGAGTGCGTTGGTTAATTGAGCGCGACCCACTCTTAATTTAAAGTAGATTCGTAGTGCGCAAGGGGATGAAGGCATGCAAGTTCTTGCGTTTGTATTTCGGCACTCATAGTTTGAATTTTAAAAAGCCAGGTTCCATATGGATCCTGATTAATCGTTTCAGGGGAATCAATAGCGGCCGAGTTGACTGCAACCACGGTTCCGGATACCGGGGCATGAATATCACTGGCTGCTTTCACTGACTCGATTACGGCGCACGCCTGTCCTTGTTTGACGATAGCACCAATAGCCGGAGTCTCCAGAAAAACAACATCACCCAATGCGATTTGAGCATGATCACTAATGCCCACACAGACTACGCCATCCGATTGAAGATCTGCCCACTCATGGGTGTCGGCAAAAAGGTAATTGGGTTTTGCGTTCGTCATGTATTGGCTTGCCTGAATTACAAAAGTGCGGGCTGTATTGTATGGGGTTGAATCGAGAGAAGTTGTTTTAGATTACGGCTTAGCGTAATACCAAACGAAGACGGGGGGCGAAAGCTTAGGTTTTAGCTGAGCCGGTGCGGTGGGTGCGGTTATACAAACAGCTTGCGCA
>CALRRC020000115.1:0-4239 GCA_943370515.1 Erythrobacter sanguineus
GGCTGAAGTATTGGGCTTTCAGGTGCGCTTTTCTGCCCCCAATGGATATGCCCTGGATCCCGCACGCTTAAGTGCCGCGGCAACCAAGCACCTGACGGTTTGCAATAGCCCTGAGGACGCATGCAAGGATGCTGACATCGTGAGCACCGATGTTTGGACGAGCATGGGCTTTGAGGACGAAAATACCTCCAGAATGGCAGCATTTAAAAACTGGATGGTCTCCGATCGTTTGATGGCCTTGGCTAAGCCCAATGCACTCTTTATGCACTGCCTGCCTGCCCATCGTGGCGAGGAAGTAACGGCTTCGGTGATCGATGGTCCGCAAAGCGTTGTCTGGGAAGAGGCAGAAAATCGCTTGCATGTCCAAAAAGCATTAATGGAGTATCTCTTGTGCGGCCGCTTGGATTAATGCATTGCCGTCTCGCCATTCCTTTTTTAAAATAGCCCTTGAATCAAAATTTTACGTAAAGCGAACACCTACATCATGTCGGAAATTAAAAAAGCAGTTTTAGCGTACTCGGGTGGTTTAGACACCAGCGTGATCTTGAAGTGGTTACAAGATACCTATCACTGTGAAATCGTGACCTTTACAGCTGATCTGGGGCAGGGCGAAGAGCTGGAGCCAGCACGCACCAAAGCCCTGCAATTTGGTATCAAGCCAGAAAACATCTTCATCGATGATTTGCGTGAAGAGTTTGTACGTGATTTTGTGTTTCCGATGTTCCGCGCCAATACCGTATATGAAGGCGAGTATTTATTGGGCACATCGATTGCCCGTCCTCTGATTGCCAAGCGGCAAATTGAGATTGCCCGCCAAGTCAAAGCCGATTCGGTTTCGCATGGCGCTACGGGCAAAGGTAATGATCAGGTTCGGTTTGAGCTCGGCTATTACGCCCTTGAGCCAGGTATTAAAGTGATTGCGCCATGGCGTGAATGGGATTTGTTATCCCGTGAAAAGCTCCTCGCTTACGCTGAAAAGCATGGTATTCCGGTTGAAATGAAACACAAGCAAGGTGGCGCTCCGTACTCGATGGATGCCAACTTACTCCATATTAGTTTTGAAGGCCGCCATCTGGAGAATCCCAATGCCGAGGCTGAAGAATCGATGTGGCGTTGGACGGTTTCCCCCGAGAACGCGCCCGATGCAGCAGAGATCATTGAAATTGAATTCCGTGCAGGTGACCCAGTAGCCATTAATGGCAAAGCCTACAAACCCCATGAGCTATTGGCTGTACTCAATACCCTCGGCGGGAAGCACGGCATTGGCCGCCTAGATTTAGTCGAAAATCGCTTTGTCGGCATGAAGAGCCGTGGCTGCTATGAAACCCCAGGCGGTACGATTTTGCTCAAAGCCCACCGCGGTATTGAGAGCATCACCCTCGATCGCGAAGTAGCCCACCTCAAAGATGACTTAATGCCACGCTATGCCAGCCTGATTTATAACGGCTACTGGTGGTCGCCAGAGCGCTTGGCACTGCAGACTTTAATTGACCATACCCAAACCAGCGTCAACGGCGTAGTGCGTTTGAAGCTTTACAAAGGATCTGTCTCGGTGATTTCGCGGGACTCTGCCAACACCCTGTTTGATCAAAACATTGCTACGTTTGATGACGATGGTGGCGCATACAACCAGGCCGATGCGGGCGGATTCATTAAGCTCAATGCGTTACGCATGCGCATTGCTGAAATTGCAAAACGCAAACGCGTATCCAAATAGTAAGTTAAGACTGCCTCAATCCTTATTTCACTTTAGATAAAGAAAATCACCATGCAATTCGATCACGTCTCCGTAGGAAAAAAAGCCAACGTCTACTTTGATGGGAAGTGCATATCGCATACCGTTACCCTGGCTGATGGCACGCGCAAATCGGTGGGCGTTGTATTGCCCAGCACTTTACGCTTTGACTTAACGACACGTGAAGTGATGGAAGTGGTAGACGGTACTGCGTTTGTAAGCATCAATGGAGCGCCCGAGCAAACCTTCGCCGCGGGCCAAAGTTGGGAGGTTGCCGCAGGGGGTTACTTTGTGATCCGTGCAGAATCACCCGTGCATTACGTTTGTCACTTCGATTAATTTATTGGCGCGGTAAGCCCTGGATCACGCTACCAGGGCCAATTGCCCGCTGACTAAACCATTGCCGGTTCATTTCTAAAGCATAGCGAATAGGCGCCTTAGGGCAGTGATTATTCAAAGTCTCTGCCTGCATCTCTTCAATGTTGATGATCTTGCCGTCATCGGCTAAAAAGGCAATCGCCAAGGGTATCTTGGTATTGCTCATCCAAAAGCAGTGCGTCGCTTTTTGATCAAAGATAAACAGCATGCCTGAGTCGGTTGGCATGGAGGGGCGATTCATGAGCCCCACTTGCCTTGCTTGCGGCGTGCTAGCTACCTCAGCCTGTATGCGATAGATACTCGTCTTTAACTCAATAATGGGAAGACTGGTATTGGTGCTTTGCGCAAGACTAAGGCTCGTTGTCAGGGCAAGCAGTCCAGTGATAAGAGTGTGGCGAATCAAATTCAGCATGACTGCATTCTAAATAAGGTAGTGAGTAAACAAAAAATCAGGACGAAAAAAAACCCAGAGATCACCCTGGGTTTTTAATTTGATCAAGGACAGTGATCAAGCGCCTTGAATATTGGTCGCTTGTTTGCCTTTTGGACCTTGGGTAATGTCAAACGTTACCTTTTGGCCTTCTTTGAGGGTTTTAAAACCGCCCATAGTAATCGCGCTGAAATGCGCGAACAGCTCTTCTTCACCATCATCAGGTTTAATAAACCCGAAACCTTTTGCATCATTAAACCACTTAACAACTCCGGTCGCCATGCGAACTCCATTACATAAACTTGAAACAACCGTGAAAATGGGGGGAATACCTTTTAATCAGTCTCGCTCCAAAACACGCCTAATAGAACCTCAACTAGAAGCACTACCCTGATTGTTTGCCCTTTTGGCGGGGGTGTCAAGGAGTTATGGCGTTATTTCTACTAGTAGAAACCCCTTTACAACTCCAAAATCGTCCCCATATGATCATTAACCCCAGTTTTTGCCGTTTTTTTGCAACATAACGTGGTTTGAGTCAAGGTTTCTACCTTGTGTTTAGAATGGTTCATATGAGTCGCGCAATCAAAATTCCGGGCAATACCAACCCACTTATTCCGGGCATTGGCGACACCGCTTTACTCGAAAAGCAGGCAGAGAAGCTTAAGGCCCCTGCCATGTTCAAAGTCATGCTGCTGAACGATGACTACACCCCAATGGAGTTTGTGGTGATGGTGATTCAGGAGTACTTTAATAAGGATCATGAGACGGCCACCCGAATCATGCTCCAGGTTCATTTGGCTGGCAAAGGCGTTTGCGGAATCTTTACCCGTGACGTGGCTGCTACCAAAGTGCACCAGGTTGTTGAACTATCCCGTGAAGCGGGTCACCCACTGCAGTGCACTATGGAGGAAGCATGATTGCCCAAGAATTAGAAGTGAGCTTGCACATGGCGTTTGTTGATGCGCGGGCCGCACGGCACGAGTTCATCACCGTCGAACATCTTCTAGCTGCTCTCCTGGATAACGCGACTGCAGTCGAGGTCCTGAAAGCATGTTCAGTGAACATTGCCGAACTACGAGCTCAGCTTAAAAACTTTATCAATGACAACACCCCAGTTGTACCTGGCACCGAGGAAGTGGATACGCAACCGACGCTGGGATTTCAGCGGGTGATTCAGCGCTCGATCATGCATGTGCAATCGACTTCCAACGGCAAGAAGGAAGTGACCGGCGCCAATGTGCTCGTTGCTATTTTTGGTGAAAAAGATTCGCACGCGGTGTATTTCTTGCAGCAGCAAGGCGTTACCCGCTTGGATGTAGTCAACTTCATTAGTCATGGCATTCGTAAGGATCAAGTCGAGCCAGCAAAAGCAGCTGATCCTAGCCAAGAGACTGAAGAGTCTGCGGCCAGTGGTAAAGAAAGCCCGCTCGACCAGTTCACGCAAAACCTCAATGTCATGGCGCGCCAAGGCAAGATTGACCCCCTAATTGGGCGCGATAGCGAGGTCGAGCGCGTGGTGCAAGTGCTCTGCCGTCGTCGTAAAAATAATCCGCTGTTAGTGGGTGAGGCCGGCGTGGGTAAAACCGCGATTGCGGAAGGTTTGGCATGGTGCATTACCAAGGGCGAGGTACCTGATATTTTGGCCAATGCCACGGTCTACTCGCTGGACATGGGCGCACTCCTTGCCGGCACTAAA
>CALRRC020000116.1:0-4221 GCA_943370515.1 Erythrobacter sanguineus
CAAGAACGATCTTTAGATGAAGCCCAGCATGCGCGCCAAGCTGGAGCATCTTGATACTCGCTTGGCTGAATTAAATTCCCTGTTAACACTTGAAGAGTCCACTAAGGACATGGACGTCTATCGCAAGTTAACGCGTGAGCACTCGGACATTGCGACGGTAGTTGAGCAGTTTGGTTTGTATCGCCAAGCAGAAGCGGATTTGGCCGCAGCCGAAGGTATGCGCGCAGATCCCGAGATGAAGGCGTTTGCAGATGAGGAACAAAAGGCAGCAGCAGCGAAGATGGTTGAGCTTGAGGCTAGCCTACAAAAGGCCTTACTGCCCAAAGATGAAAACGATGATCGCAACGTTTTCTTAGAAATTCGGGCAGGTACTGGCGGCGATGAGAGCGCCCTCTTTGCAGCCGATTTATTGCGGATGTACGCCCGCTTTGCAGAACGCCAAGGCTGGAAAATCGAGGTCGTGAATTCCGCTGAGTCGGATCTGGGTGGTTACAAAGAAGTGGTGTTGCGCCTTGTTGGCCAATCGGTTTATTCCCGCCTTAAGTTTGAATCTGGCGGGCATCGGGTGCAGCGTGTTCCCCAAACCGAAACCCAGGGACGCATTCATACGTCGGCATGTACGGTGGCAGTGATGCCAGAGGCTGATGAAATCGAGGCCGTCAAAATTAATCCCGCCGAATTGCGTATTGATACTTTCAGGGCTTCGGGCGCCGGCGGCCAGCACATCAATAAAACCGATTCGGCGGTGCGCATTACGCATTTGCCTACCGGCATCGTGGTGGAATGCCAAGATGACCGCAGCCAACACCGCAACAAAGAGCAGGCCATGAAAGTCCTGGTTTCCCGCATCATGGATGGCCGCCAACGCGAACAGCATCAACAAGAGGCGCAAACTCGCAAATCCCTGATCGGGTCAGGCGATCGCAGCGACCGCATCCGCACCTACAACTTCCCCCAAGGCCGAATTACCGATCACCGCATCAACCTCACCCTCTACAAGATTGATGCCATGATGGATGGCGATATTGATGATTTATGCAATGCCTTGGCTAGCGAACATCAAGCCGAGTTACTCGCAGCCCTTGGTGATAACTAAATCCCCCACTCATTTTTGGCATTCATCTAAGCCGATGACAACCCTGCGTTCCTTGCTGAACGAAACTAGCTTGCCCAAAAATGAAGCGCGCATGGTCTTGGCCCATTTGCTTGAAACCCACCTGCAATTACCCAAGTCGGCTTTACTGACGCACGATGAAGCCGAACTCAGTGATGCCTTTTGCCGCGAGTGGCAATTACTAGAACAACGCCGTCTGGATGGCGAGCCAATTGCCTACCTGATTGGCAAGCGTGGCTTTCATGCGATCGACCTCATAGTGGGTCCAGGGGTCCTCATTCCCCGCCCAGAGACCGAGCTCTTGGTCGATCTGGGCCTTGATGAATTACAGCGAATCATCAATAAAAATAATACTTTAAATGAGAGTAAGTATTCGCTTACTATACTTGATTTGGGTACGGGCTCCGGTGCAATTGCCCTGGCGATTGCAGCCAGCCAGCCCAAGGTGAGGGTGGTGGCGACCGATGCGTCGCAGGCTGCGCTGGACATTGCACAGCAGAATGCGGCACGCCTCAAGCTAAGCGATCGCGTATCGTTTTACCTTGGTCATTGGTATGGGGCACTGCAAACCCCTGGCAATACTGACCATCGTTTTGATCTGATTCTCAGCAATCCACCCTACATTGCAGCAAATGATCCACATCTCAGCAAGGATGATCTGCGTTATGAGCCAGCGAGCGCTTTAACCGATTTTGGCTCGGGACTGACTTGCCTGGCGACCATCATCAATGGC
This sequence comes from Erythrobacter sanguineus, assembly GCA_943370515.1. Lineage (GTDB taxonomy): Bacteria > Pseudomonadota > Gammaproteobacteria > Burkholderiales > Burkholderiaceae > Polynucleobacter. Next base: position 1,848 of record CALRRC020000116.1, read on the forward strand.
GCCTTAGCGCATTTGAAACCGGGCGGCCTCTTGGCGGTAGAGCATGGTTTTGATCAATCCCCTGCCGTTCTAGAGCGGCTGGCTCTGGCTGGCTTTCAGGATATTAGACCGCATCGGGATTTGGCCGGCCATTGGCGGGTCGCCTCCGGTCGCAAACCCATTTAGGGGTAAATCCATAACCCTATTTTTGATTCGGTCTTAAAATCAGTTTACTAATTTTGCACACATGGAGTAACGCAATGGATATCCAAGCTCAAATCAAAGAAATCGTCACCAACCACCCTGTAGTCCTTTTTATGAAAGGCACTCCTCAGTTTCCGCAGTGTGGCTTTTCAGGAAACGCGATTAACATCCTGCGGGCTTGCGGCGCCGACAATCTCCATACCGTCAATGTCTTTGATGATGAAGGCATTCGCCAAGGCATCAAGCAATACGCTAACTGGCCAACCATCCCCCAGCTCTATATCCATGGTGAGTTTATCGGCGGCTCGGACATCATGACCGAGATGTTTCAAAGTGGCGAGCTCAAGCAGTTGATTCAGGGTTGATTCGTTTAGCTGCTTGCCTTCATTGGCGAGCCAGCTGAGTCTTTTCCCTAAAGCCCTTCGCATCGCCACGCATTTTCAATGAAAGTCCAATGACGATGTCGTTTGATCTCAGCACCCTTCTGTTTCTTGGTCTGCTCATTGCAGTCTGTGCTGGGCTGCTGATCTACGTTCTGACTTTGCGAAGCCGCTTTAGCAGTGCGGAGCAGGCTATTACCGAACACACTGCTTTAGTAGCTAACCTGCGTGCGGAACGCGATACAGCCTTGCAAAATGCCATTCGGCTAGAGGCTGCGCTGGATTCGGAGCGCAAGCAAGGACTAGGCCGCATTGAGTCCCTCAACGAAGCGAAAGAAGCCTTAACTATTCAGTTTAAGAATCTCGCTAATGAGATTTTGGACGATAAAACACGCCGCTTTACTGAACAAAATGCCTTAAGTCTGGATGCTTTACTGAAGCCCTTGCAAACTAAGTTAACGGAGTTCAAAGAACAGGTCTCCACATCCTACGCTAATGAATCCCGCGAGCGCTTTGCCCTCAAAAGTGAAATTGAGCGACTCTCTGCTCTAAACGTCAAGATGTCGGATGAGACCCGTTCGCTCACGCAAGCATTAAAGGGTGACTCTAAAGTTCAGGGCAATTGGGGTGAACTCGTTTTGGAATCCATTCTTGAATCGTCCGGTCTTCGCAAAGGCGAAGAGTACCTGGTGCAAGATAGCCATACGCAAGTCGATGGTTCACGCTTGCAACCCGATATTGTGGTGCGTTTACCCGAAGGCCGCCATCTGGTAGTCGACAGCAAGGTATCGATTACTGCCTATGCACGCCATGCTGAGTCAGCAGATGCCGAGACAGCACAGATCGAACTCAATGCCCACATTCAGTCACTGCGCCAGCATATTCAAGGTCTATCCAGTAAAAATTACAGCTCCCTTTACGGTGTCGGCTCGGTTGATTTTGTCTTGATGTTTATTCCCATTGAGCCCGCATTCCTATTGGCACTTAAATCAGCGCCCAATCTCTATCAAGAGGCACTGTCCAAGAATATCGTTTTGGTATGCCCCAGTACTCTCATGGCGACACTGCGTACCGTTGCGCATTTATGGCGACAAGACCACCAGAATAAAAATGCCTTGGAAATTGCCCGCCAGTGTGGTGCGCTCTACGATAAATTTGTTGGTTTCATTGACGATATGGAAAAGCTGGGCCAACGCATCGATCAAGCCCAAACCAGTTACCACGATGCGTTTAGCAAACTCAAAACCGGTAAAGGTAATTTGATTCGCACGGCAGAGAAGGTGCGCGAGCTCGGCGTAAAGCCAAGTAAGACGCTGCCGACGAGCTTATTGGATTCAACAGTCGATAACGACGAATAAGCTTTTTTTGATGTATGAAGATATAAAAAATCCCACCGCATTGCTGCAGTGGGATTTTGCTTTCTAAGCTACCAACTAAGGCGCTATAGTAGCTATACTTAATTAAGCAGCTTTGCGGCTACGTGTTGCTGGTGTTGCTGCTTTTTTCACTTGAGCTACTTGACCTTGAAATGCTTCAAATGCTTGCTCAGCGTTTTTCTCAGCAGTTGCTAATGCATCTTTGCTCACTGCACGGAATTGCTCAAAGCCTTGCAAGGCGCTACCGTAACCGGTTTTCATTGCAGAAACAAATGCGTCTGAACCAGCGGGTGCGTTAGCAGAGATGGTGTTGATCCACTCTTGCATGCCTTTTTGGAAATGGTCAATGCTGGACTCAACTACGTTGTTCAATTCTTTATTGCTGTCACGCAAAACTTTAGTTACTTTCTTTTGGTATGCAGCAGCTTGCGTACC
>CALRRC020000117.1:0-4221 GCA_943370515.1 Erythrobacter sanguineus
CCAATCACGCGCTTGACCTTTTTAAGCTCCTCCATCAAGTTATCTTGAGTGGCTAGGCGACCAGCTGTATCGATAATCAGTACATCGCTTTTACGGGCAATGGCGGCGTGGATGGCGTCATGCGCAACAGCGGCAGCATCACCGCTTTCTTGGCTCACCAGGTCTACGCCGTTGCGAACAGCCCATTCTTTTAGCTGATTGCGTGCAGCTGCTCGAAACGTATCGCCTGCAGCCAATAGAACAGCGCGTTCTTGCGACTGAAAATGATGGCAAAGTTTGCCGATCGTTGTGGTTTTGCCGGCGCCATTGACACCAACCACAAGCCATACTTCAGGCTGGTGTGCCGATTGCATGAATAGGGGGTTCGGATTAGCCTCCAGGCTTGAAAGCAGGGTACTAACGGCGTCAATCAGAAGTGCTTGCAGCGCTTCTGGAGAAGCCGCTTTTTCAGACTTCGCGGCGGCACGCAGGGTCCCCATCAGCCGCTCCGTAGTGGGCAATCCCACATCACTTTGAATCAGTGACTCTTCAAGTGTGTCAAACCATACCTCATCGGTACGGCTTGATTTAAACAGGGACCCTAGGGTTTTACGTAATCCAAACATTGTCGATACAATCCATTTGAGGGCATATGTGTTTTATAAGTGCATCTTATCAACTAAATCTAACATGATGGCGGTCTTGTCAATGCAATCTTCCCATTTACGCAATGGCGTTTTCGTGTTGCTATGCCAACTAGCCTTGGCTGGATTTCAGCTAGCGCAGGCGCAAGTCAAGCCCGATTCAGCGCAGACCCATGAATATCGGCTAACCAATGGCCTGAAGTTAATTGTTCGTGAAGATAATCGCGCTCCCACCGTAGCGCATATGGTCTGGTACAAGGCCGGCTCAATGGATGAAACCAATGGCCGCACCGGAGTGGCCCATGTGCTTGAGCACATGATGTTTAAAGGAACTAAAACCGTCAAATCGGGTGACTTTTCAAAGCGGGTTGCTGCAATGGGTGGTCGCGAGAATGCCTTCACTTCCATGGACTACACCGCTTACTTTCAACAAATTGAGCGGAGCAAGTTAGCTGAAGTCATGCGCCTTGAAGCAGACCGCATGAATAATCTCAACTTTGATGATGCGGAATTTTCCAAGGAAATTCAGGTGGTCATGGAAGAGCGTAGGTTGCGTACCGAAGATAAGGCATCGGGCTTGCTCTATGAAAATCTCATGGCAACGGCATATAAAGCAACGCCCTATCGCCACCCTATTATTGGCTGGATGAATGATTTAGAAAACATGGTACCCAATGATGCGCGCCAGTGGTACCGAGATTGGTATGCTCCAAACAATGCAACGGTTGTCATTGCCGGCGATGTTGATCCAGAGAAAGTGCGTGCCATCGCTGAAGCAACGTATGGAAAATTGAGCGCGCGCGAGTTGCCCATTCGTAAGCCACAAATCGAGCCAGTCCAGCGCGGCACCAAGCAGGTAATTGTGAAAGCTCCGGCTGATACACCGCAATTGGCGATGGCCTGGAAGGTGCCACACATTGACCCTGCAAAAATAGAAGATTACGAGCCATATGCACTCGCTTTACTGGCGGCAGTCTTGGATGGCTATGACAATGCAAGACTCAATCGAACCCTTGTAAAGCAAGACAGAATAGCCAACACGATTGATGCTGGTTATGACATGGTTGCCCGTGGTCCCCAGCTATTTATGATTCTCGGCACGGTGGCGAAAGGCAAGACAGTAGCGCAACTCGAAAACGGGATCCGGTCGGTTTTGTCTGAGCTTAAAGCCAAGGGTATTACTGCAGCCGAGTTAAAGCGCATTCAGGTACGTATCTTGGCTGACAAAATTTACAAACGCGATTCCATTTTTGGTCAAGCCATGGAAATTGGTAGTTCTGAAATTGCAGGCGTCTCCTGGAAGCAGCTTGATCCTATCTTGGATCGACTTCAGGCAGTTACACCAGAACAGGTGCAAGCAGTGGCTATGAAGTACTTGATTGACGATACGCTGACGATTGCGACCCTAGAGCCGCAAGCCAGAGGGGCATCTAAGTTGCCATACAAAGCATTCTGAACGAGAAAAATATGAGTCCAATTGCCCGCATTCAGTTAACCTTACTTCAATTGATTGGTTTAGCCTGCTTTGTTCTTGCTAGTAACGCCAATGCCATCTTGCCAATTGAAACCCTTGATACCGTTAAGGGAGCAAAGGCATACTTTATTCAAACCAAGGCATTGCCCATCATTGATGTGGAAGTCTCGATTGATGCTGGCAGTCGGTATGACCCTGACAATAAAAATGGTGTCGCTGCTTTAACGGCACAGTTATTGACCTTGGGAACTGGCAGCGGCAAGTCGAGCTTGAACGAAGCGCAAATTGCCGATCAGATCGCTGACCTTGGCGCTAGTATTAGCGTGGCCGCAAGCGGTGAGCGTACGGTATTGCGGATACGTAGCTTAAGCCGCACTGATTTGCGCGAGCAGGTTGTGCAGTTAGCCTCGTTGATTTTGGCAAAGCCAAGTTATGACAGTAAAGTACTTGATCGTGAAAAGCAGCGTCTGATTACTGCATTACTCGAAGCCCAAACCAAGCCGGAAACTATCTTGCAGCAAAACTTGCGTAAAGCCGTTTACGGAAAATATCCGCTGGCTTACTTTCCAATACCAAAAACAGTAGCTGCAATCACTGCTGCTGATTTACGAAACTTTCATAGCAGTCTCTATCGCGGTGATCGTATTAGCGTCAATATCGTTGGTGATCTCGATCGTGCGCAGGCTAACGCCATCGTGCAGACTCTATTGACTGGTCTGCCACAATCGGGTCCGGCCATTGCCCCGCTACCGATCATGCAGCAAACCCCCCAAGGACCATTAAGCCAGCGCGAAGTCCGGATTCCGTTTGATACACAGCAAGCCCATATTGCCATGGGCATGACGGCCATTACGCGCAACAATCCTGATTTTTTCCCACTGATGGTTGGAAATTACGTTCTGGGCGGCGGCGGATTTGTATCCCGTTTAATGGCTGAAGTTCGAGAAAAACGCGGCCTTGCTTACAGCATTAATAGTTATTTTGCGCCTGGTAAGGATGCGGGGTTTTTTGAAGCAGGTATGCAAACGAAAAAAGACCAAGCTATTTTGGGTTTAGAAGTAATGCAGAAAACGATTAGTCAATTTATTGCAGATGGCCCAAGCGAAGAAGAATTGCTGGCGGCCAAGTCTAATTTAATTAATGGCTATCCATTACGACTCGATAGCAATCGAAAACTATTGGATAACTTATCAGGCATTACGTGGAATGACTTACCGCTCGACACGATGGAAACCTGGACCAAGCAGGTCGAGGCAGTAACCCTCAACCAAATACGCGCTGCCTTTCAGCGGCATTTGGATATGAACCGTATGCAAATTGTCGTGGTTGGGATTAATAAGTAAGTAATGCCGCAGTCGATGCAGTCCAAAAAAATACGCATCATCGGAGGGGTTTGGCGCAGCCGCTTGATCAAAGTGATTGATGCGCCTGGATTGCGCCCGACCACCGATCGGGTTCGAGAAACCCTCTTTAACTGGTTGGGTCAAAATCTAGATGGCTTGCGTTGTTTAGATGCCTTTGCCGGAGCTGGAGCCCTGGGCTTTGAGGCCGTATCGCGGGGCGCAAGTACGGTTACCTTGGTTGAGCGTGACAAAACAGCCTTTACCAATTTGCGGGCGAACTTAAGCGATCTGCAGTCGTTTCCGGTTGAGGCTGCAATTGACTTGGTGTACGGCGATGGCATAGGCTTTCTAAAAAGGCAGGCGAACGCGTCGTGGGACCTAATTTTTCTGGACCCCCCGTTTGATGATCTCGTGGCTCTAGAGTCCTCTGTGCGGGAAGCGGGGCGCGTTTGCTATGGCTCAGGCGGCGGCCAAATCTACATTGAGACCTCAGTTGGCTGCGATGTAGCGGTGCTAAACAGCCTAATACCCCAATGGGAATGCTGCAAAGAAATGACGGCTGGCCAAGTAAAAGCGCTCCTATTTCAGCTCAGAAGGGACTAAACTTTGGCTATCTGTAGTTAGAGCGAAAGATGAATGTATGACGATTGCTGTTTACCCTGGAACGTTTGATCCCTTAACGCGGGGCCACGAAGATTTAGTGCGTCGCGCCTCCAGTATTTTTAGTCAACTGATTGTGGGCGTGGCCGATAGCCGCAGCAAGCGCCCATTCTTCGATTTA
>CALRRC020000118.1:0-4188 GCA_943370515.1 Erythrobacter sanguineus
TCACCTTGCGCATTGCTAATCCCAATCCTGCGGGACAAGTGCTCCGCATGCCAGCTTGGATTCCGGGCAGTTATTTAATTCGGGACTTTAGCAAGCACATTGAAACCATCGCTGCTTTTTCTGTCACGGATACAGCAGAGACCGAACTGCAGCTTGAGCGCATCGATAACGACACCTGGAAATTACCTCAAGTCGATTTAGGTTCTGTAGTAGAAGTTCGTACTACCGTGTATGCCTTTGATACCTCGGTTCGCACGGCCTATCTGGATTCGGAGCGCGGCTTTTTTAACCCCAGCAGTTTGTGCTTGGCTGTGGAGGGTCAGACCCACTTACCTACTGCGCTCGCGATTGCGCCCATCGGCACGTGGTCGGTACAAACCACCTTGAGTCGTGTAAAGACCGATGCTGTAGGTTTTGGTTTTTACCTCGCGCCCAACTATGACGCCCTACTCGATCATCCGGTTGCATTAGGGCACTTTCAAACGATTGATTGGAAATCCCGTGGCGCGAATCACAGTATGGTGATTCAGGGCTGCCTACAGGAAGTCGATCGCCAGCGTTTAGCAACCGACTTGGCCGCCATTTGTGAATCGATTGTTGATTTATTTGAACCCAAAACAAAACGGGCGCCATTTCAGCGGTATTTATTTTTAGTCAATGCGGTTTTATCGGGCTACGGCGGTTTAGAGCATTCCGATAGTACAGCCTTGCTATGCAATCGTGATCACCTACCGCAACATGGTCTCCCACTCAATGAAGATGGCTATCGTGAATTTTTAGGTCTTTGCAGCCACGAATACATTCATGCCTGGTTAGTCAAGCGTATACAGCCTAAGGCATTCCAGCCCTACGATTTACAAGTCCGTAATCACACACGTCTGCTTTGGCTCTTTGAGGGCTTTACCAGCTACTACGATGACTTGCAATTGCTGCGCAGTAAGCGCATTACCTTACAGTCTTACCTCGACTTAGTCGCGAAGAATTGGAATATGGTTTTGCGCGGCCCCGGCCGTCACAAGCAAAGCGTAGCCGATAGCTCCTTTGATGCCTGGACCAAGTATTACCAGGCCGATGAACATACCCCCAATGCCGTAGTGAGTTATTACGCAAAGGGTGCTTTAATTGCGCTTGGCTTAGATCTATTAATTCGAACAAAGACGCGTAATCGTAAATCCTTAGATACCGTAATGCAATTACTCTGGGCCGCCCATGGCAAGACGCAAGAGGGTCTTCTAGAGGATGGTTTTGAGCGGATTGTGCTGGCTGCGATTGGCCTTGACTTTAAAAAGCCCTGGCTGCAATTTAAGGCGCGCTACATCGAGGGCACCCATGATCTACCACTAGCCCAGTGGCTTGCCGCTCAAGGCATGCTCGTTACTGAGAAAAAAATGAGTCTGCTCGAGCATATGAAATTGCAATGGGCGATGCGCTACAGCGATCAGAATGGCTGGGTCAAGGTAACGCATGTGCTGGACGGAGGCATCGCTCAGCGTGCTGGTTTGGCTCCAGGTGATTTGATCTCTAGCATCAATGGCCAACGCATTACTCCAAGTCGGTTAGATGCGGTGTTTGCCCAATTGCAAATGGGAATGACTGCGCGCTTACGTTTTTATCGCCAAGACTGCGAGCATGAGAGCCAATTTGTATTAGAGTCCTCGAGTCCAGTGGCGCAGTACCAACTTTCTGCACAGTAAATTAACTCTTCCGAACATGGCGTGGCAATGCTCAATGTAGATGCGCTGATACCGGAGGATTGGAAATTATTGCTTGGGGATTACCTCGCTTCAACGGATTGGCAGCAGCTACAAACTAATTTACACAAGGCAGTTGCGGAAGATGAGAATGCCATTTGTCCACCACCCCCGCTATTCTTTCGGGCTTTAACACTCACTCCAGTAGATGCGGCATCGGTGGTGATTCTTGGGCAAGACCCTTACCACTCGCCAGGCCTCGCGCAGGGCCTCGCGTTTTCAATACCCGCATCGATTGTGCCGGGCTCACGCAGCTTTCCGAGCTCTCTGCGTAACATCAGCAAAGCCTTAGAGCTCGAAGGTTTTGGTTCCTTGGCACATGGTGACTTACGTGACTGGGCCGAGCAAGGCGTTTTACTTTTGAATACAGCGCTTAGCGTCAAACAAGGGGAAGCCGGCAGCCACTTTCACCTGGGTTGGCAGCACTGCATCAATGCACTGATCCGGCAGTTATCGATTGCAAAGCCCAATTTAGTTTGGCTGCTGTGGGGAGCGCATGCCCAATCCAAAATACCCTTGATTGAGCATGGGGGGCTTAGTTCAGAGGGGCCCGCCCATCTGATACTGCAAGCCTCACACCCTTCGGGTTTGGGGGTTTATAAAACAGCGCAGCCTTTTTTAATTCAGCAGCGCGCAGGTGAAAAGCCTAATGCGAGCTGCGGCCATTTCACTAAAACCAATGATTGGTTGATTGCCCACGGCAAGAGCCCCATTCGCTGGATTGATCCCCAGCAGCAACCGAGGCAAAGCGGCTTATTTGCGGATAACGGTTAACAACAAACCGGCTAGCCAGGCTGACCCGATTGCAGTAAGCCATTCCGCAATCTGACCTGATTGAAATAGTCCCAAAGCCTGCCCGCCATAGGATCCAGCAGCAGCGCCCAGAAAACCCACCAAGAAAAGGGTGCAGAGCCCCAATAGCCCTGTTTTTTGGCATCGTCGACCCGGATAGAAGTAATGTGCCGACCATCCAACAGCCGACCCAATCAGTAGAAAAGCCAAAACCCCCATGCGCATCCCCATTAAAACGCCATCAAACCTATAATTAGGGCCTATGAAGCTGTTGACCCTCGGCATCAATCATCACACAGCGCCAGTGGACGTTCGGGAAAAAGTCGCCTTTGACCCTGAATACCTGCAAGAAGCGTTGCATGACTTGCGCCAGCACCTCAGCGGCGTCAGTCAATCTGGCCTGCCTGAAGCCACCATCTTGTCGACGTGCAATCGAACCGAACTGTATTGCGCGGCGAACGATGCCGACTCTGCCTCCCTCTTGCACAGCGCTACCTTTGATTGGCTCGCAAAAAGCCAACAACTGGCTCCCAGCAGTTTAGAGCCCCATATTTATTCCTTACCCCAGTCGGATGCCGTGCGCCATGCGTTTCGGGTTGCGTGCGGCCTGGATTCCATGGTCCTCGGTGAAACTCAAATCCTAGGGCAAATGAAAGATGCGGTTCGCACAGCCAATCAAGCAGGGGCGCTCGGCACCTACTTAAACCAACTCTTCCAAAAAACCTTTGCGGTTGCCAAAGAGGTGCGGGGCTCAACCGAGATTGGTGCCCACTCGATTTCAATGGCGGCAGCGGCAGTAAGACTCTCCGAGCGCATCTTTGAAAAAATTGCCGAGCAGCGCGTTCTCTTTATTGGCGCGGGCGATATGATCTCCTTGTGCGCCACTCACTTTGTGGCACGCCAACCCAAACAAGTGGCAATTGCCAATCGCACGATTGAACGTGGTCAAGAATTAGCCGATGCAATTGCATCGCAAAATGTCGAAGCAGAATCATTCAAACTATCTGACTTGCCAAGTCGCCTTCATGAGTTCGACATAATTGTGTCGTGTACCGCGAGCTCCTTACCTATCATTGGTCTGGGCATGGTCGAAAGCGCTCTTAAGCAACGGCGCCGCAAACCCATGGTGATGATTGACCTGGCGGTACCACGGGACTGCGAGCCGGAAATCGCCCGCTTAAATGACATTTACCTTTACACCGTCGATGACCTGGGTGTGATGATTCAGACGGGTAACTCGATGCGGCATGCGGCGGTGAGCCAAGCAGAAGCGATTATTGAAGACCGCGTTGGTAACTTTATGCATTGGCTCAATGGCCGCAATACCGTGCCTTTAATTCAGGACCTGCAGCAACATGGGGAACGCCTGCGACAAATTGAACTCGAACGCGCCATGAAACGCCTGATGCGCGGCGATGACCCTCAAGAAGTGCTCAATGCCATGGCGCAAGGCTTAACCAATAAGTTCTTGCATGGCTCACTCCACACCTTGCAGCACTCCAATGGCGCTGAACGCGATTCCTTGATTAAACTATTGCCTAAATTATTTTCCACCCACTCGAGCGCCTACTCGCACACCTATCATCATGCCGAGACAGACTCTAGTAAACCTCCTCGTACCAACCACACATCCGACAAGAACGAT
>CALRRC020000119.1:0-4185 GCA_943370515.1 Erythrobacter sanguineus
AACGCTTGTATGCAGCAATGCAAACGCCCGGTGCGTTTCTGCCAGATGCAGTGAGCGCAGGTAAACGCGGCTTAAAGAACCTCGCCCTAGGAATGCTCTTGATTGCCAATCCGGCGGCGTGGGCAAAGCCAGCCCAGCAGCAATATAGCCTGGCAAACAATATGACGGATCGCTATGCTGCGTTAGCGCATTTGGTTCAAAACAATGTGCCGGAGGGCGTTTCGTGCCTCGCGGATTTTTATGAGCGCTTTGCAGATGACCCATTGGTTGTTGATAAATGGTTCGGTTTGCAAGCCACGTGCCCACCCACAGCAGATAATCCTGCCGCTAGCCTAGAGCGCGTCACTGCTTTACTGTCGCATCCGGCGTTTTCATACACGAACCCCAATCGGGTACGTAGCGTGATTCATTCGTATTGCATGGGCAACCCAGCGGGATTTCATATGCGGGATGGACGCGGGTATCAGTTTTGGGCGCAAAGCGTGCAGAAGCTAGATGCGATTAATCCGCAAATTGCCGCGCGGCTTGCTCGGGCGCTCGACCGCTGGACTGTTTTTGCGGAGCCTTACCAGGAGCATATGCATACTGCCTTAGAAGCGGTTGCTGCTTCCAAGACGCTATCGGCTGATGTGCGCGAGGTGATTGTGAAAGCCTTAAGCAATGCTAAAGCATAGGCTGCATGGTGAAAAAACCCGTGCTTGATTTTGAAACAGGCAAAATAAAGCCATTCGGATTGCAAGACCCTATTTGGAGAATGTGTTGACCGCCCCAATTCAATTGAAGACATCTTTTGCGCAGTACATCAGCCAGTTGCAAGTGAAGGGTGCACCCCTTCCTCTAGGACTACAGGATTTATTGGTGGCCCTGACCAATACGTGCAGGACATTAAGCGATGAAGTTGCGCAAGGTGCACTCATTGGCATATTAGGGTCTGCCGGAACGGGCAATGTCCAGGGCGAGGTGCAGCAAAAATTAGACGTGATTGCCAATGACTTATTGATCGAAGGTGTGCAGTCCTGCCAATCCCTCGCTGGCATTGCTTCAGAAGAAATTGAAGACCCGTTGCCAGTAGGCAAGGGAGTAGGCGACTACCTGTTGCTCTTTGATCCACTGGATGGCTCCTCCAATATTGACGTTAATGTATCGATTGGCACTATTTTTTCGATTCTCAAAAAACCCAATCCCAATGCGCCGCTGACAACTGCTGATTTTTTGCAGGCAGGGCGCACGCAAGTGGCTGCCGGCTATGTGGTCTATGGACCTCAAACAACCCTGGCGATTAGTTTGGGTGAGGGCGTGGATTTATTCACGCTGGATGCGGTCTCGGGTGAATTTTTACTCATCAAGCAGGGCGTGCGGATTTCCGAATCGACCCGTGAATTTGCCATCAATATGTCGAATATGCGTCATTGGGCAGCGCCAGTAAAACGCTACGTCGATGAATGCTTGGCGGGCAGCGGCGGTATCCGCAAGAAAGACTTTAATATGCGCTGGATTGCATCGATGGTTGCTGATGTGCATCGGGTGCTGTCGCGCGGCGGGGTATTTATGTATCCCTGGGATCAGCGTGATCCGAAGAAACCAGGAAAGCTACGCTTAATGTACGAAGCCAATCCGATGGGCTTTTTAGTAGAGCAGGCTGGCGGTGCGATTATTAATGGCGTTGACACCATTTTAGATTTACAGCCGCAGGGCTTACACGAGCGCGTATCCGTGATGCTGGGCTCGAAAGAGGAAGTTAATTTACTGCGTCAGTACCACGCAGCAAAGTAAAAAATGCTTAGGCTTTGACCTTGCTGGCAAGGTAGGCTAAAGCCTCCTCAACTTGGTCAATCAAAATCAGGCAGACATCGCCGGGCTCGAGTTGCTCCAGTGCGGTATCGATGGCTAAGAACTCCCCCCGAATCTCTTGAACGTGTTTTGCTTTGGTAGTACCAACCAGGCCTTCCTGCAAGAGCTTTAGCACTTCACCATCTTCGCGGCCACGCTGGCATTGGTCTTGATACAAGATAACGTGGTCAAACGCATTGCCAAGGATTTTGGTCAGGGCGCGGATGTCGTCATCGCGGCGATCACCTGCACCGCTGATTACCACATGGCTGCGTTTTGGTTTCATGGCATGAATGCCATCGACTAAGGCACGCATCGCATCCGGATTGTGCCCATAGTCGGCCACCACGGTTGCACCGCGATGTTGAAAAAGATTAAATCGGCCTGGCGCAGAATTGGCGCTCGAGTCAAACGTAGCCAGTCCGGTATTCACGGCGCGCCACGGCAATCCAAGAGCCCAGACAGCGCCGACGGAGGCCATCGCATTGTCAATCTGGAAGGGTAGTAGACCATCATTGGTTATAGGAATGCGTTTGACTGGAATGCGGTGGATTTCTTCTGATCCTTTAGCGGCAACAATGTCGGTGCCATCAAAAAACACAACACGCTTATCTTGAGCGCGGTGTGCCACGATCACGGGGTGGGTTGGATCATAGGAGAAGAACATAATGTCACCCGGGCAGCTCTCCCGCATCTTCACGACTAGTGGATCCATTGCATTGAGAACCGCAACCCCGGTAGCGGAAACGTTTTGCACAATCACCCGCTTCACAATGGCGATGCCATCAACACTGTGAATAAAATTCATTCCCAAGTGATCGCCTTCACCAATATTAGTCACTACCGCTACGTCACAGCGATCAAATCCCAGACCTTCGCGCAAAATACCGCCACGCGCAGTTTCCAGAACGGCTGCATCGACATCGGGATGCATTAAAACATTGCGCGCACTCTTGGGGCCGCTGCAGTCACCGGTATCAATTCGCCGACCTTCTATATACACACCATCAGTGGTGGTCATACCAATACGCAAACCAGTTTCATGAATCAGGTGGGCAATCAAGCGAACCGTCGTGGTTTTTCCGTTGGTGCCGGTTACCGCTACCGTCGGAATGCGACCATTGTCACCGCCCGGGAACATCATGTTGATAATGTGCTCGCCGACGGGACGGCCTTTGCCGTAAGACGGTTGTAAATGCATCCGTAAGCCCGGCGCCGCATTGACTTCAACAATGCCGCCACCTTGCGGCTCTAAGGGTTTATAAATTGCCTCGCACAGAATATCCACACCAGCAATATCGAGTCCAATCATCTGTGCTGCTGCGACTGCACTCGCTGCCACATCAGGGTGGACATCTTCGGTTACATCGGTTGCAGTGCCACCCGTACTTAAATTGGCGTTATTGCGTAACAAAATGCGCTCACCTATTTTAGGTATGTAGTCAATATCTAAATTGACTGTAGCTAATGTCGCAATTGCAATCGCATCTAAACGAATCTTGGTTAATGCAGTAGCGTGACCATCCCCACGCAGTGGGTTTTTATTTTCGAGCGCAACCAACTGCTCAATGGTATGCACGCCATCGCCAATCACTTGGGCTGGCTCACGTCTTGCTGCTGCAACCAGCTGATTGCCTACCACCAATAAACGGTAATCTTGACCCGGTAAGTAGCGTTCAACGATGGTTTGGCTACCATACGCTTGGGTTGTTTCAAAAGCAGCGCGCACTTGTTCTTCGCTACGAATGTTAGCAACTACACCTTTGCCTTGATTACCGTCCTTTGGTTTTAATACGACTGGCCCACCAATCGCTTGGGCTGCGCGCCACGCTTCATCGGCACTGGTAACCACTTCGCCGTGTGGAACCGATACTCCAGCAGCATGCAGCAAGTTTTTAGTGAGCTCCTTATCTTGCGCTATGGATTCAGCAATCGCGCTGGTGTCGCTAGTCTCAGCAGCTTGAATGCGTTTTTGTTTGCTGCCCCAGCCAAACTGAACCATGCTCCCCTCAGTCATGCGCCGATACGGAATTTGGTGCGCAATGGCGGCATCGACAATGGAGCCAGTACTTGGCCCCAAGCGAACCTCTTCGTATAAAGAGGCTAATTCATGCAAGGCGGTTGCGAGATCAAACGGCGCCTCATCCCGAGCTGCTTGTATTAAGGCGAGGGCAAAGTCAAAAGCCATTCGACCAACCGCTTCTTCGATGTACTCGACTACCACTTGATAAACACCTACATCGGATGTTGGAATGGTGCGACTGAAAGTGACAGGACAACCTGCTTGCGCTTGTAGGTCTAGCGCAGCATGTTCAATCACGTGCGCCAGAGAGACTGCCTCGGTTTTGCCACTAA
>CALRRC020000120.1:0-4181 GCA_943370515.1 Erythrobacter sanguineus
CGGGTAAGCGCTCGCGATATTCCGGAAAATCAAGGTGGCAATGGGAATCAATGAACATCCCTCCATTTTAATCGCCGGCGCCCTCTTCGGCTAATGGATCCAAAAGTAAGGGATATCAGTCGCCAAAAATCTGCTGGTATTGCATGAGGAGGGATTCAAGCTGAATGCGGGTAGCCAATGGGTGGTTTTCATGGCGACGCGCCTGGGTGACCCCTTTCCAAAGGCGCAATAACTTTTCGATACGCACCTGTTTTGCTAAAACCCCAATCGTTCCAGCATGCTTGGGGTAAAAACGCACGGCATTGGCCTGTGCACTGCCTTGCAGGTCAGCCAACCAACGCTGCATCGAAGCGAGCAATACGGCAAACGATGCTTTGTGGGTTTTTTCTGCGACATCCAGCCAATCTATGCGAACTCCCTGGGATAGGCCTTGCAATAAATAGCGCGAGGCCTGAATCGAAACAAAGAGCTCATCCTTCTCGTTTTGATCTTGCTTGGCCGATAGAAAATCCAGGGTCGCGTAAGGCGCCCCGCCCTGCTCATAAAAAATGGTTTCGAGTTCGTCGTCTGAAACAGCCAACTCGGGGCGGGCTGCAATTTCCTGACGAAGCCATGCTAGGCCAGTCACTCGATCGGGCGGTGGCAGAGCAATTAAACGGCAACGGGAGCGAATGGTCGGCAAAACACGGTCAAGGCGGCTCGTTACCAATACAAAAATAGTGCTGCTAGGCGGCTCTTCCAAGGACTTTAACAAGGTATTAGCAGCATCTGCTCGCAATGACTCTAAGGGGTAGACCAAGACAACGCGATTGCCTCCGCGGTGCGTGCCGATTGCTAAGCCTTCAATGGCTGATCGTGCTTCCTCAATGGCAATATTCTTCTTCTCTTTTTTTTCGGCAGCGTCCCCGTCTTCATCACGAACTGGTTTGGTTTTCTTGCTCGATGATGAATCGCCATCGGCGCCCTCTAAGGCTTCATTTGGCATAAAGCGGCGGTGCGTCTCTGGAACCAGTGCAACAAAGTCCGGATGGTTGCCCGTATCAAACCAGCGGCATGCCTCACAGCAATTGCAAGGCTTATTTATCCCGCTTGGTGATGCCTCGCATAGCAATGCCTTGGCAAGCGTCAGTGCAAAATCCGCCTTACCAATACCTGCCTGTCCATGGAGCAGTAAGGCATTCGGGCAAGCAGCTAAATCAATGCCATCCCACTGCGGCTGTAACCAAGGTGCAATCATCGAATTGCCAAAGGAGCTTGGCATAAGAAATCCCAAATCGCCTCTTGCGTTTGAGTAGCATCCACCAGCACAAAACGATTTGGATCTGCTTTAGCTCTGCGCAGGTATTCCTGACGAACGCGCTCAAAAAAAGCCAGATCGAGGCGCTCAAACTTATCAGGCGTACGTGCTTTGGAGCGACGCGCTTCTGCAACCGCTCCCGGTAAGTCAAACAAGAATGTCGTATTAGGCTGCAATAAGTGATCATCGCTTTGCTTCTGCACCCACTGTTCTAAGGTATTGAGTTTTTCAATCGAGAGCCCGCGTCCGCCGCCTTGGTAAGCAAAGCTGGCATCGGTAAAACGGTCGGACACCACAATATGCCCAGCTGCAAGAGCGGGTTCAATGACTTGCGCTAGATGCTCACGGCGCGCGGCAAACATGAGCAAGGCTTCGGTTTCCAAATGCATCGGCGAATCCAATAAGAGGGATCGGAGTTGCTCACCTAAAACAGTACCGCCTGGTTCACGTGTGACGATAATGGTGCGATCCGGAAAACGACTTTTAAGCAAATCACAGTAGGCATTGATGTGGGTGCTTTTTCCAGCACCATCGATGCCCTCGAAGCTGATAAAAAAACCGGACTGATTTGAACTCATCGTGGCATCCATTACGGTGATGATGTCTTGGATGGCACTGTTAAGCGTCGCTGATATTGGTCTACGGCTTTTTCATGCTCAACCAATGTTTTGGAGAAGTGGCTACTGCCATCGCCCTTAGCCACAAAATAAAGGGCGTCGCTTTTTGCAGGGTTGGCTGCAGCAAGTAGGGATTCCATACTGGGAATCGCAATCGGGGTGGGAGGCAAGCCGGCACGCATATAAGTATTGTATGGACTGTCGCGGCGAAGATCCACTTTACGCAGATTGCCATCAAACCCTGGGCCGATGCCATAAATCACCGTCGGGTCGGTCTGCAGGCGCATGCCAATTTTCAGGCGATTCAAAAACACCCCCGCAATCTGGCCGCGCTCGCTGGATTTACCGGTTTCTTTCTCCACAATCGAAGCCAAAATGAGCAGTTCGTATGGCGATTTCAGTACACCTGTGTTGGGCATGTTGCCCCAAGCCTTTGCTAGATTTTTCTGCATGGCATCGGCAGCACGACGATAAATGACGAGGTCGCTCTCGCCGGGATCAAAAACATAGGTATCCGGAAAGAAGAGTCCCTCTGCGTTTGTATGGCTTAAGCCCACTGCTTTAGAGAACGCCGCAGAACTCAGCCCCTTGGTTTGGTGCTCTAAAGCGGGATGGGCATCGACGATTTGCCGCAGTTGCCAAATCGGCGTTCCAGGTACAAAGGCAATCGATTCTTTAATACTCTCGCCGCGGGCCATCTGCAATAGGATGCTTGCCGTGCTCGCATCAAATGGAAACAGATAGGTTCCAGGCTTGAGCTTCGCCTTCACGAGTAAGGCGCGGGACCCAAGCTGAAAAACGATGCTATTGAGCTCAATGCCTTGGTTTTGCAGTTGCTGTGCAATGCTCGCAACCCCTGATTTGGGAGTGACTTTGGCAGTAAAGCCGTCCGGCCTTGCTGAGTCGTTTGCCGCAGAAGGAACAACACCCCAAAAAAACAGGGTCGCAAAAAAGAACAACGCTGCTAGAACCGCAATTCCGAAGAGTTTGAGGGGTAATGCCCAAAATGGAGCGCGTTTTTTTCGCATCAGGCTATGATAAAAGCGTCTAGACTTTGTTTATGCAAATCGCACGCCCCATACCACCCTAAAAAAGACTCATTTTATGAAAACCGCTGCCAATCTCGCCGACTGGGGACTCATTATCGTTGAGGGCGACGATGCGGCCAGTTTTTTACAAAACCAACTGACCAACTCGGTTTTGGGGCTGACCCCAGTGGCACCTCCAGCGATTGCAGGCGGGCCTGATGCAGTTCGCCTCGTTGGCTATTGCAGCCCCAAGGGCCGCTTAATTGCCAGCGCATGGCTTGGCCTTTTTTCAAAAGCCGATGGGAGTAGCTGCTTTGGCTTGTTTATTTCGAAAGACATCGCCGCCAGTACCGCAAAACGCTTAGCTATGTTTGTCTTACGTTCTAAGGTAACGGTCACCGATGCCAGCAGCAGCTGGGTGATTACTGGCTATTGCACCAGTGGAACATTGGATGACTTAGAGGTGGACAAAACCAGCATCCTGCTGCAACTGCCAGACGTCGTCACGGCAGGTGTGGCGATGCAGCGGATATTGATCGCCCAACCCATTGCTTCTGAAGCAGCACCGATCGAGGGAGCATCTGAGGATGCCGCGATTCTGTGGCGTTCGCTAGAAATCATGAGTGCCATTCCACGCATCGTTGCTGCAACCCAAGATCAATTTGTACCCCAAATGGTGAACTTTGAGTCTGTGTACGGCGTTGATTTTAAAAAGGGGTGCTACCCCGGCCAAGAGATCGTGGCACGCAGCCAATACCGCGGGGCGATTAAGCGGCGCCTGCAGCTAGCCCACTGCCCCATCGATCAACTTGCAAATGCCCCTATTGGTCCAGGAAGCGAGATTTTTCATGCAGATGATGCAGGCCAGCCAGCCGGAATGGTCGTCCTTAGCGCCCCCAGTATTGCCAATACCCGCCGGATGGACTTCCAAATCGAGATTAAAACCGAGCTGCAAGCTGGTGGCACTTTCCACCTTGGTACGCCCGATGGCCCCATTTTGATGCTAGATCAACTGCCCTACCCCCTAATTGAAATTTAATCAGGCATAGTATTGTTATGTGCCTCATTCTCTTCGCCTGGAAATCCCATCCCGACTATCCATTGGTGGTTGCCGCGAATCGCGATGAATTCTATGAGCGCGATACCGAAAAAATGGATTGGTGGTCGGAGCACCCCGAGCTATTGGCTGGCCGGGATCGTGCGGACGTCTTAGGAAGTCCAGGCACTTGGCTTGGGTTT